>SBBK01000013.1 GCA_005240025.1 archaeon | reverse complement strand
TTTTAGCTATAATAGCAACGTTGCGTATGGTAGGGTTTATCTTTTCTGTTTCTTTTAATAAGAAATCAAGATATTCTACAATTCCCAAATATTGCCTGTGTGCGCTCTTTTGATTGCTTGCCAGTGCTTTCATTTAAGCTTCCACATATAATAGTACATATGAATGTATTAAATATACGTATAACAAATAAACGTATTAATATCTGAAAAGTCGCTCATACTCTTTGTGATGCATTATTATAAGCAATAGTGCGATTTTTTTGCTTATTCTGTGATCTACGGTGATTGTATACAACAATCTGTCGGAATCAGACAGTCTAACACGATACAAGCAATCAAATTCTTTTCGAAATTTTTTGGGCCATCTATCAAAAGGAATAGAATCGCCAATGATTTGATCGTTTTTTAATGCAGAGATGACATCTTGAATTCGTTTTCTTCTTGGATCCGTGTTTGAGAGAGAATCATATGTAGGTGTAAAATCTTTTCTATCACCTAACACCAACATGCATGTTATACTATTGACGTCGATTAATATTTCATGACATACACTCGAACTATGAATATTCAATATCTGAAGTTGTGCAGAACCACAATCATGGATTCGAAACTAGAAAAGATTCATAGTCTCCAAAAAAGATTATGTGTTGTACCAGATGGCCAGCTTTGATTTATCAGATCAAGACGGAGAATCGCTAGTGCAAGAAGCAAGAAAAATCGCGACTGAATTTATTAAAACTAGACGTAAATTACAACTAGACGAAAAGTCAAAGGCAAAGTTTGCCTTTGAGGCAGGAATATTTGTCACACTAAATTCCAAAAATGATCTGAGGGGGTGCATAGGTTTTCCCACTCCTCAAAGGCTGGACAAGGCTTTGCCGGAGGCTGTGATTGCTGCTGCAACCCAGGATCCAAGATTTCCACCAGTTACACCAGACGAGCTAGATGACATTACATTTGAGGTAACGATCCTTACTCCCCCCCAAGAGAGGCTGGGCGATCCGCTTCAACTGCCACAGAAAATCAAGGTGGGAAGAGACGGCCTCATAGTCAGATATGGGCACCACTCTGGACTTCTTTTGCCGCAGGTTCCGGTGGAATATGGCTGGAGCGAGCGGGAGTTTCTTGAGCACACGTGCCAAAAAGCAGGCCTCCCAAAGGATTCTTGGATGGAAAAACAGGCCAAGATTTTTTCCTTTGAAGGGATTATTTTCAAGGAAGAAATACCACATGGAAAAGTAGTGCGTGTACAGTTATAGGATTTTGTCCGCGTCGGTGTCCAGTGTTATTTGTTTTCCATTTTGTAGTTTTTCGTATTCCTGTTCCGTTACAATTACTAGTGGAATGTTGCCAAGTGCACAACCAGATGCTACAGTTAGATCCACTTTTTTGCATATCATTGCATATGGTGCCGAGCCGCTCGATTTTAGCGAGTAAATTGTATAGGCACCTACGCTGCTTCCGACTCCGTGTGGAAAGACGAGAATCGAGTTTTTTATCGATTTTCCTGCAAGCTCGTGTCTTGAATCGTTTATTACGCCAGTTTTTTTATCAACAGAGCCAAGAAAATTGATCGGCATGTTGGTTTTGAGAATTTTCCCCTGTGACCTGCCGCGTACTATTACTTTGAGGGTCATTGGGTGTCGTCTTGGATGATTTTAGCTAATGGTTTTAAGTTGACATCTACGCCGTTTGAATTCTTCAGGTAGTATGCTCCTTTGATGCTGTTTGTGGTAACCGAATCGATGTCATTTTTGTCAATTAGTGGCGTAAGACAGGTACAGCAATCGGATAAAATTTCACAACCGGCCCGTTCCAGCTCGTTTGTATAGCCAATCTTTCTTGCTTGCTCCTGTACTGCCCTTGGACAAAAAACCATGCAGCGTTTCTTAAAGGACCTTCCCCCCAGCATTGATGAGAGGTCGGCAATCTCCTCCAAACCAAGCTGTGGGCTGCCAAGTGTAATGAGATCGCCTTTGTCTGCAGTGTTTAGCTCATCGTAGATCTTTTGCATCTCTTTTTTGTCAAAATCGACCTTTTCTGTGCCTGGCACGTTGTCATCTAGGACAAATTTGCCACACATGCCAGAGGTTCCCATTCCGCCACACAATGACTTGCAGCTGCGCTTGTCAAGTTTTGATACGCCAGAGATTGCAACAGAATTGTCTGCAACCTTACCTGCAAAAAACCCAAGCATGCCGAATGCCAGCTCGTCAGGCTTTTTGAGTTTCATGCGTATTGTGAGATTAGGCGTTTCGTCCTTTCTTAGGTCAGAATATGGACTTTTTCCGGTCAGTGCGCTTGCCAGTGCAGAAAGTGAGCTCTCCTTGTTTGTTTTAAGATTGGCAACGGAGTTTGCATAAATTGCAGCGTTGCTTTCTGCAAATGATACCTGGGTGCCGCCCCCTGGCAGATCAAAAATCTCGTATGGGATGCATGAAAATGAAGGGATTACTCCAATTTTTTTATAAGATTCTACTATGCTTTTCTGCTTTTTTATAAATTCCTCTGTGAGTTTGTATTTTGAGAAGTTGGTCAAGTCAAATCCAATCGGGTTAACAGTGGTCATGACTCTGGTCCTTGCAGTCTTGCTAAGCTTTGAGAGAAACTCCTCCCCCGCATCACCTATTGTGTTGTAGTTTGCGCCAGACAGATGCGCCCATTTTATTGGAATCAGCCTTTCTGCATTGGTTGCCTCACCCGTGGCTACAAGAATCCTATATGCAGTCTCTAGTGTCTCTCCATATTCTCCTTTTAGTGCAAGCTCTTCTTCTTTTGTTATCTCCATGATTATGATTGTCCTGTTCGGTATAATACTTGTTTGGCAGTTTGTAGGTTTGGCTTTTATCATTGTGAGACGAAAAGACCACCGGAGTCTATCGAAGATTTCTAAATGGATGATCGCCAATGGTCAAACCCGCACAAAACAAAATGCTCAAATGCTGCACAGACCATTCTGCACCATTGCAGCGCACATTCAAGTTCAGGTTGCATCCTGATCACAACCAGCAAAAGAATCTACATGGTACCCTTGGCGCCTGCAGGCGGGTCTACAACAAGCTGGTAGAAAAGATCCAAAATGAAGGATTCCAGAGTAGAAACGACTTCAACTATTTTCTGACCGAACTAAAGGAATCAGAGCCATGGTTATACCAGTATCATTCCAAGATGCTGCAGATGATATCCACGCAGGTTGACGGAGCGCAAAAGGCGCCAGTCCAGCTAAGAAAAAACGGCCACAGGACAGGAACTCTCAAGTTTGTCAAGTTTTCAGAATACAATACATGTGTCTACAATCAAAGCGGATTTCACATTAAAGACGGATTTTTGCAGATCCTCAGGATAGGCAAAATCAGGATCATCCATAGACAAATTCCAGAAGACTCCACCATCAGGCAAATCATCATATCTAAATCAAAGTCAGGAAAATGGCACGCCTGTGTTGTGGATATGGACGCAGTGATTCCAAAGATATTACTCAAAAAGTCAGTCGGAATCGATGTCGGAATCAAGAATTTCGCATACGATTCGGATGGATTTCAGACACCAAACCAGCTGAATTTGCAAAAAATGTTAAAGCCATTAATCAGGGTACAAAGAAAGATATCGAGACGCCAAAAAGGCTCAAAGAATCACAAAAAGGCAGTGCGATGGTACCAGATCATATATGAGAGAATCAAAAACAAAAGAAAGGACTTTTTGCACAAACTCTCAACACAGTACGCAAAAAAATACGACGCGGTATTTGTGGGGAGGCTGGCAAAACTAAACAGAGTAAAAAACCACACACTGGCAAGAAGCATTCTGGATTCCAGATGGGGCATATTTGCAAACATGCTTGACTACAAGACCATGCTGTTTGAGGTTCCGGCCAAAAACACGACCATTAATTGTTCAGGGTGTGGCAGTATGGTGCCAAAAACACTTGCAGCCAGGATTCACAGATGCGATGTGTGTGGCCTCGTTTTAGACAGGGATCACAACGCAGCCATCAATGTTTTGAAAAAGGGATTAGACATTTTTGGAGTTTTGAATCATAGCCGCGAAGCTGCAGTACCGCAGGAACTGCGGGAAGTTACGCATGTGGAGATAATGAGGTCAAGGAATCAGGAAGAGGCTACCGGCTTTGTCCGGTAGTAGTTCACGGAATGATTGTCGAGTGAATGTAATGGAAAAAATTCTTGCAGGTATGATAGATACCATGAACTCTGTCAGGCCTCCTCGAATGACAGCGCTAAGGGAACTCCACAATGTGGAAAAGGGGGACCCCTTTGCCATTCTGATTGGCACGATTCTTTCAGCAAGAACAAAGGATGAAAACACCGCAAGGGTGGTCAAAAAATTGTTTGCCACATACAGAACTCCAAGTGATCTGGCAGACGCAAAGACAAAAGAGATAGAAAGAATAATCAGGCCGATTGGATTCTACCACGTAAAGGCAAAGCGGATAATCAACGTTGCAAAATTAATCAAAACCAACCATGGGGGTGTTGTACCTGATAATCTGGATGAGCTTGTGCAGCTGCCAGGCGTGGGACGAAAAACTGCCAACTGTGTCCTAGTTTATGCATTTGAAAAACCCGCCATTCCAGTTGACATTCATGTGCACAGAATATCAAACCGTTTGGGTATTGTTGATACTAGGACGCCGGAGCAGACAGAACAGGAGCTTATGCGAAAAATTCCACAAAAGTACTGGCTTGAGATCAACGACACGTTCGTTATGTATGGCCAGAACATATGCAAGCCGGTTTCACCAATGTGCCACGTCTGCAAGATAAGAAAATTTTGCAAATACTACAAAACTAAGAACGCTTCTTGATCAGCAGTAGTATCCCGATTAATACGCCAACTGCCCCCGTTACATAAAACGGATAATAATGAATTGGGTTTTGCGATACGTCGCCTGACATTATCTCAATGTTAAAGCTGCCCGAGTTTATTGCAGGTGGGTCTGTTGGTTCTTCCATTCCATACACAGAATAACTACCAACCACAAAGCCGTCCAGCTTTACATTGCTTACGACAATTCGCTTGCCATTACTGACTGATACTCCCTGGATATCGCTATAGGCTGCAATGATTTTCGAATCCTCAACCCATCCGTCTTTGTCAATACGCGTTGCGGGAAAGTAGCCTTGGTCCGGCAGGTTGACTGCTATCCAGTATTTTCGTGCAGGCGGGCTGCCCATCCCGATTTCAACGAACTTGTCGGCCATGTTTGCATCGTATAACCGTATGACGGCATTTCCTTTCGGATTCCCATAAAGGAGTTTGTTTTGAATTGTCAGCTGCCAGCTTTTTGCGTGTGTTTTCTCAAACTGCACCGGTTCGGAATCGTCCCGTATTTTGTTGAATTCATTTGCCGGAATGTTTACAGACTGGAGGGTTAGTGACGGGTTTGAGAACTCTTGGCCGTATGATGGCACAAACAATACAAAAACCAACAGCAAAAAGACTAGTTTTGTGATCATCATTCAACAAACGGTTTTTTGTGACTCATGATAATTTTAGAGACTTCTGGGCGCAAAATGAACTCAGATGGAGCCTGTCCCCCCTCGATCATCGATCTAAGCTTTGTGCCGCTGATTTGTTCATGGAACTCTGGTGGGTGTGGGCATGCACGTTCGTTTGTAAATGCCAGACATTTTTTGCAATAATAAAATGCCGGGAAAAAGATTGGCGATATATCCAAGTCCCCATAATCAGAAAATATCTCTTGTGCTGCAAACGGCGAATAATACTTGCCAACACCTGCATGGTCGCGTCCGATTATGATGTGCGTACATCCGTAGTTTTGTCGCATGATGGCGTGGTGTATTGCTTCCTTGGGGCCTGCATACCGCATTTCGGTGTGGAGTGTTGCAAGAACGCACCTGTTTTTTGGATAATAGTTATCAATCATGGTAAGATAAGATTCCAGGATTACCTCGTCTACAAAGTCGCCAGATTTTTTCTTGCCAATCAGAGGATTGACAAATACACCGTCGTGGGTGGTAAGCGAGGTTTTTTGCAGCATTTCGTGTGCGACGTGTGGCGGATTTCTAGTCTGAAATGCAACGATCGATTTCCACCCGGCATCAGAAAACATCTTTCGTGTTTGTAGTGGTGTCAGGCGGTATTTTCGGATCGAGTCCTCGCCGGGTCGCTTGATGTAGTCAATTTTTCCTCCCACCAGATAATCGTTCATGGAAAAGGTTTTTGCAACACCGGGGTGATTCGCATCGGTTGTCCCGTATATTGCCTGTGCCGTTGTTTTCTTGTCAAATTTGTATGTCTCTTCTACATGCAACACAGCAAATTTACCAGAATTGATCAGGGTGACGTCTCCTCCTCCCCTTAGCTTGTTTGCTGTATCTCCATCAACATCCAAGACGATTGGTATTGTCCAAGCAAGATCATTTGCAAGTCTTCCCTTTTTTACCACGCTTGTAAAGTCTGCCTCGAGCAAAAATCCCTCCAGCGGACTAAATATTCCGTCTGCAATGTTTTCTACGTCGTTTGCCAGATCATCACTAACAGATATGGAGTGCGTGCCTTCGTAGTTTTTTTGTGTAATTCTGTTTATCAGACTTCCACCGTGAGGCCGGATGACGTCATGTGCGGTCATTTTGAGTGATCCATGTGTAAGCCACATTCCTTGTGTTTTTCATTTTCCCACCACCACCGTCCTGCGCGGAGATTCTCCCCTTGCTTTATTGCTCTGGTGCATGGCTC
Source organism: archaeon (assembly GCA_005240025.1). Lineage (GTDB taxonomy): Archaea > Thermoproteota > Nitrososphaeria > Nitrososphaerales > Nitrosopumilaceae > Nitrosotenuis. The sequence continues at coordinate 1,149 of SBBK01000013.1, read as the reverse complement.
GCATCCTATGCTTGTGTATCCCCTGTCAAACAGTTTGTTGTATGGGACCTTGTGTTTTTTGACATAGTCTAGCACCTGATCCCAAGTCCAGTCAATTATTGGGTTAATTTTGATTATTCCCCCATGTAGTGTGTCGATTTCAACCATTGCAGATTTGGAACGATTTTCGTTTTGGTCGCGTCGCAGTCCTGTGATCCATGCATCAAGTGTGCTTAGAATTTTGTTTAACGGATTAACCTTTCTTGTTTCACAGCAGAGTTTTCTGTTCTCAACACTTTCGTAGAACAGGTTGAGCCCGTGTGTTCTTACCATTTGCTGGACCTCGTTTGTATCCGGAAATATCACCTCCAGTTTGATGTTGTATTTTTTGCCAATCTCATCCATTACGTCGTATGTTTCCTGGTTTAGTCGCCCTGTATCAAGGGTGAAAAATCTAGCCTTTGGGTTAATCTTGATTATCATGTCTGTTACTACAGAATCTTCCAGTCCAAAACTCGATGCTTTTGCTATTTTGTCTCCAAAAGTACTATAGGCCCACCTCAAGGTATCTTCGGGAGTCTTTAGCTTTGAGTTAATTTTGTCAATTTCGTCTTGTGTGAACTTGGCCACGATGTTTGTGGTTCCAAGTTGTTTTATAATTATTGCGCGGTGTGGTTCAAAAATATATTCAGCTGCGATTTACTAAGAAAAATGAGCGAAAATGCCTTTGTGGTCGTTTTTCCTTCGATTTTTGCAAAAAACAAGCAGACTCAATTAATTGCAAATATCAAGAAAATTCTCAAGATTCAGAACCAGCAGTTCAGCCAGATAACCAGAGACGAGGATCTCATTATAATTGATGCAAACGATCCAGTCTTTGCTTCTTCTGCAATTAACTTGCTTTTTGGTATCGAAAAAGTTGCAATTGCCAGGCAGGCCGAAAACAAATTTGATTCCGTAGTTTCATTACTTGCAAAAACAGGTTCGAGTCTTTTGCTAGTGGGCGAACAGTTCTATGTCAAAGTGGGCGGTCACCCGTCTGGATATTTGCCAAAGGATTTAGAGGTGGCAGCAACATCGGCATTAATTGAAAAAACGCACGGGCTAGGCTGTACACCCGGAACTGAAGAAAAACACGATAAGCTTGTCTATTGTTTTCTCACTAGAAAG
>SBBK01000100.1 GCA_005240025.1 archaeon | reverse complement strand
GTCTTGTTGAAGGCATACCTTGTTTTTGCGTTGATGCTAGGCATGTTTTTTCCAACCCTGGCATTTGCAGAACCTGGAACTGCATCTGTTGAAGTGGATGGCAGGATCTATGATGTAAACTATGACCAGACTGGTCTCACAGTTGACGGGATTGAAGCAGACCCGACGACTTCGGCCCTTACCGTTTTTGTTACCACTACCGATGTTGAGGGCAGCCTGGTACTATCCCTTGAGCGAAGCTTTTTTGATTCAACGACAGATGGTGTGGATGAAGATTTCCTCATTTTGTTAGATGGGGGGGATGAGGCAGTCTTTGATGAGGCAAAAACAGATTCTGAAAGAACCCTTACCATCACAGTTCCATCTGGCACAGGTTCACTTGACATTTTGGCACTTGGCTCAACCAGCTTTACATCCCAGGCTACACCAGAACCGGAAGATGCCACAGAACCGGAAGCAGTCCCAGAATCCGAGGAAACCACCGAACAGGAGGCAACACCGGAACCAGAAGAGGCCGCAGAACCACAAATACAGTGTGGTCCAGGAACCGTATTGCAGGATGGCATATGCGTTCTAGATGAAACTGAAACAAAGGCAGAACCAGTAGAGGAGCCAAAGGCAGAACCGGAGGAAGAACCAAAACAAGACCAGACCTGCGGCCCAGGAACCGTATTGCAAGATGGAGTTTGCGTTCTTGATCAGACCTGCGGCCCCGGCACCGTATTGCAAGATGGAGTTTGCGTTCTTGACGCATCTACAAGTGCAGGCGGCAGCGAAAAAAGTGCTACCGTTCAGCTAGTGGCACCAGCTGTGGCAGCTTTTGTCATTGCGCTTGTCATAATGATTATTCTCTGGGCGATAGGAAAAGCAGGCAGGCAGAAAAAATAGTCCTCAAAAGATCTCACAGGGTTCACTAGGCCTGTGTTCTGAACGGATTTTCAGTCTGGCTGCCGTCTTGACATCAATAGATTTTAGCATATCAAAAAATTCCATCTGAATCGTATTGTATTTTGATGCCAGTTCTGCTGGCTGTTCACACTCAAATACAAAATCATAGATGTTGTTGTCTTCCCTCCAGACAACTTTGATGTGTTTTTTCCCAAATTGTCGCATGCCTAAAACTGAGGCGTGGTCAAGCTCCAAGATAACTCCATGAGAGTTTTCAATCATCATGCAAAAATTTGTAATGTAGAAAACAGACCTGCCGTACCTGCAGTTTATGGTCCGCACATCCCTTGTGTATTCGCCAGCACAAAACGATTTCACGCAATCAAAAGCATGACTGCATTTAAGGCACACCACATGACTTGCGATGCCAGTACTATCTGTGAAACTGCTTCTTTGGAATCCTGATGGTAAACGTGGTTCCACTTCCAACAACACTTGATACGGAAATCGTACCATCGTGTTGCTCTATGATGTTTTTGCAGCTGGATAGCCCCAACCCGGTACCAACCTGTTTTGTCGTATACAGGGGCTCAAAAATTTTCTCAATGTTCTCCTGTGGAATCCCAATACCTGTATCGCTTATCTTGATTGTGGCAAAATCGCCACCCGCCTGATCATCAGATATGTCTACGGTGACATTGCCCTTTTTCCCGTCCAATGCCTGTATGGCATTTACAATCAAGTTGACAAATACTATTTCCAGCTTTTCAGGATCACAAAAAACCACGCAATTATTTTTCGGAGTATGAATCGTGACATCTTCTGGGATCGTGATTCTTTCTATAACATCCTGTATGATTCTGCCAAGAGAATAATCCCTTTTTTGCAGCGGTGACACCCTGACATAATCCATAACGTCTTCAATTTGGTGGGACATTCTGTTTATGGCGCGGTCCATTCGATCCCAAAGTTCGAGATTTTTCTGATCCAGCTGTCCCCCAAGCCGTATTCTGAGAATTTGAGACGTGCCCTGAATGACACTGAGGGGGTTTCTCAAATCGTGGGCGATTCGTGCCGAAAGCTGCCCTATTGCAGAGAGGCGTTCGACTTTTAGGAGCGCATTTGTTTTGTTTTTTACCTCTTCTTGCAGCAAGTCGCGTTGTTTTGCCAGCTCTGCTTGCACCTCCTCAAGTCTTATCATGTTGTCTTGGAGCTTGATGTTGAGCTCATCTGCTTTTGCCTTGGCTGTTTGTGTTTCCCGTATCTTGTTTACTAAAATTTGCACCAAATCCTTGTTGTCGGCAAATTCCTTCATGTACCAATACGGGCTACCGCCTGCCATGCTGGACTGTCTGTATCTTTGGCTGGTATGAATTGGTGTGTGTCTTGATCAAACAAAATAAAAATGCAGATTCGTGCTAGGCCACTTTGAGGGCATATTTGCCTTTTTCTGTAATGCCGAGTGTCTTGGCAACATACGAGTTTTGAGGGTCGGCAACAAGCACTACTCCAGTCCAGTCTGGGGTCAAGTCCGATGATTTGCACAACGGACATACTTTACCAACAAAAACACACTTGCATTTTCTGCAAGCCATCTCTCTTACCATTACTTTTTCACTTCAACTGTTTTCTTTTCTTTTGGTTCCTTTTTACTAGAGTCTTCCTTACCTGTCTTGGCTATCTCTTCCGCAATCCATTCTTCTGATCCCAAAAATGGCTGTCTGCATGTAATTCCTATTTTGCCCATGGTGGCTGCCTTGCCCAGTGAAACTGCAGTAATTCTTGCACGAATTGTAGAGCCAACCTTTAGAGTTCTGTTACTTTGCTTTGCAATGATCATACCTGATTTGACATCGGATTGCAGGTAATCGTCCATTACTTGCGACAAGTGCAACAACGCGTCTGTTGGACCTATTCTTACAAATGCACCAAAATCTGTAATGTCAACAATTTCGCCCAAAACAATTTCCTGCAACTTTGGGGTAAATGTCAGCGCCTCAAATTCTACTCGATGATAGGTGCCGCCATCCCCGGCGATCATCTTTCCCATATGGTCTACTTTGGTCTCCAAAATCATAATGATGTAGCCAAGCTCTGCATTTATCATGCTCTCGTATTTTTCCTTGAGTATGGCAATTGCAGCCTTTTTTAGTGAGGTGCCAAACATGTGTGGCGGAATCCTGACGACATCTTCTAGTGTTGATATGGAAAACAACTGTGCAAACTCCATGCGTTGAATTTATGAATCTTTTGGGCGAATTACCAATAATTTTACTAATCTTGTAGCAAAAGATGACAATTTTTGATTTGTAACATGCAATTTCCTCGGTTAGGCACACCTAACCTCATTTCAAATTCCGTGATTTTAAAAATTGATCTAACTATAAATAATGTAAACGAAGCTCTTTTGGCATGGTTGGCGTAGACCAAGTCCTCTCAAAACTCGCAAACGTAATTGATCCAGACTTGAAAAAAGATATTGTATCGATGGGGATGATAAAGAACTTGGAGCTAAATGACGGCAACCTAAAATTCACACTCGAACTTACTACCCCTGCCTGCCCGTTCAATGACCAAATAGAACAGGATGTCAGGCGTGCAGTTGATGAGCTGGACGGAATCAAAAATTTCGAGATGGCCGTTACTGCCAAAGTTATGGAAGGCCGAGCTCTTGACGCAGATGAGGTGATGGCTACCGTCAAAAACATTATCGGTGTTGCAAGCGGCAAGGGTGGGGTTGGCAAATCCACCGTCTCATTAAACCTGGCTCTGGCACTTGCGCAAACGGGCGCAAAGGTTGGATTGCTGGATGCTGACATTTACGGTCCAAGCATTCCACTCATGCTTGGTATGCAAAAGGCATTCATGGAAGTTGACAACAACAAGCTCCAGCCGGTTGATTCAAACGGAATCAAAGTGGTCTCATTTGGGTTTTTTGCAGAACAGGCGCACCAGGCGGCAATTTACAGGGGGCCAATAATCTCTGGCATACTAAAACAATTCCTGGTGGACACAAACTGGTCAAACCTTGACTATCTGATTGTGGATCTTCCACCGGGTACTGGGGACATACCTCTTACTCTGGCGCAAACAATTCCAATTACCGGAATCCTGGTTGTAACTACGCCACAAGACGTTGCAAGCAATGTGGCAGTAAAAGCAATCGGTATGTTCAACAAACTAAATGTGCCACTGATTGGTGTCATTGAAAACATGAGCTATTTTGTCTGCCCAAATTGCAATGAGAAACATTACATTTTTGGCCAAGGTGGGGCAAAAAAGATAAGCGACAGCTTTCAAATTCCATTCGTAGGAGAAATTCCACTAAATTCAGGAATCATGGAAGGCTCTGACAGGGGAAAACCAGTCATGATAACTAATCCAACATCGCCGAGTGCCGAAGCAATTCGCATTGCTGCAAAAAACGTGGCAGCCCAGTGCAGCATTTTGGCTGCAAAGCTAAAATCTGAGGTTGAAGGCAAAGTCGCTGCCAGCTGACATACCGTGAAGCTTCCACAAAATCTCCGCGAACAGCTCAAAATTCCACTGGGCCTGCTCATAAAGGATACGACAAAAGAAAACGTAATGCCCCACATTCCTGCCGGCTCGTACCTTGTCACCGTTGGGGACGCGACAACTGAAAAGATGCTAAACTTTGGCATAATGCCGTCACTGCAAAT
>SBBK01000063.1 GCA_005240025.1 archaeon | reverse complement strand
TTTATCGCAACGTCTGACATTCATCTTCAATACAAGCTAAAAATGACACGAGAGGAAGCACTCGCAAAGGCAATCGAGGCAGTTGAATACGGCAAAGCCCACGGCCTTCAGGTAGAGTTTTCTGCCGAGGACGCAACAAGAACGGACAGACAGTTTCTAAAGCATGTCTTTGGGGAAGTCGCAAAAGCAAAAGCCGACAGACTTGATATTCCTGACACGGTTGGATACTCAACTCCGTACTATATGGCCGAAATTACAAAGGATGCCATTGCTGCGTCAAAATTGCCAGTCAGCGTCCATTGTCACAATGACTTTGGGCTTGCTGTGGCAAACGCAATCTCTGGAATTCAGGCAGGAGCACAGTGTGCACACGTAACGATAAACGGGATTGGAGAGCGTGCGGGAAATGCGTCGCTCGAAGAACTCGTCATGGCGTTACGGTGCTTGCAATTTGGCCAAAAATGGGATACAAACATCAAAACAAATCTTCTTTATGAGACATCCAAGTTTGTATCGAATCTTGTCGGAATAGCAGTACAACCAAACAAGGCAATAGTTGGCGAAAACGCTTTTGGACACGAATCTGGAATACACACCCATGGAATACTAAGTAACCCGCTTACATACGAGCCAATTGATCCAGAACTGGTTGGCCGCACAAGATGGCTTCAGGTGGGAAAACATGCAGGAATACACGGAGTCTCGGCAATGCTTGATGAATATGGAATAAAGCCAAACGAGGCACAGCTTAGGAGTATCCTGGACAAGGTAAAGGCAATCGGTGATCAGGGCAAGCATGTTACTGATGTCGAACTTCTTTCCATTGCGAACGAAATCCTGGGCGAGCACACAATCACGCGAATTGCGCAACTTGCTGGATTTTCTGTCTCTACGGGCATTGGTAACATGCCGTATGCATTTGTCAAAATTAATATTGACGGAACAGACTTTGTTGGCACCGATTATGGAGTGGGCCCAGTGGATGCGGCACTGAATGCAATTCAAAAAATCACCGGCGAGACTGCAAAGGTACGAGTAAAAGAATACAAACTGGACTCAATCTCCGGTGGCTCTGACGCATTATGTGAAGTTACCATCAAAGTCGAAGATGCGTATGGAAACTCGGCATCTGCAAAATCAGTTGGCGAAGACATCGTAATTACCAGCGTCCAGGCAGTAATGGATGGCATCAATCGAATCATGCTGAAGAAAATGCTAAAACAAAAAAAGATTGGTAGCTAAGGCGCAATAACAAATGTACCGTATTTCGTTAATTACTGGTGATGGCATCGGGCCTGATCTTTCAGAATCTGCAATTTCCGTACTGGATGCCATACATGACAATCTTGGCCTACAATTAAAAATCGAAAAACTAATGGCAGGAGATCTTGCACTAAAAAAATTTGGTCAGGCCCTTCCAGACGATACCTTACAATCAATCAAAAAATCCGACGCATGCATGAAAGCCCCAGTTGGAGAATCTGCAGCAGACGTAATCGTCGTGTTGAGGCGGATGCTTGATTTGTATGCAAATATCAGGCCTGCAAAATCATATCCGGGAATGAACGCCCTGAAGGACAATATCGACTTGGTCATAGTACGAGAAAACACTGAAGATCTCTACACTGGCAAGGAGTTTGAAATAGCAAACGCCGCAGTTGCCTTTAGGATTATTTCAGAAAGCGCATCAAGAAAAATAGCAAAATACGCATTTGATACCGCAAGGCAGAGAAATGACAAAAAACGTGTCACCTGCATTCATAAATCCAACGTTATGAGAAAAACAGATGGTTTGTTTTCGAGGGTTTGTGCCGATGTTGCAAAACAATATTCTGACATCGAATTTGAACAAATGTATGTGGATGCATGTGCTATGAATCTAATCCGAAGGCCTGACTCCTTTGATGTCATGGTGACGACAAATCTTTTCGGGGATATCTTATCTGATGAGGCAGCCGAAGTAGTTGGAGGATTGGGGATGGCTCCAGCTGCAAACATTGGGGACAGCTTTGCACTTTTTGAGCCGGTGCACGGCGCAGCATTTGATATTGCTGGAAAGGGAATAGCCAATCCTTCTTCATTTATCTTGTCTGCAAAGATGATGTTTGAATGGCTTGGAGCAAAACACAACGACAAAAAATGTATCGAGGCAGCAGGCAAACTGGAGTCTGCTGTGTATGGCGTGGTAAAAAAAGGAATCAAGACACGTGACATTGGGGGAACAAAGACCACCAAAGAATTCACGAATGAAATAATCTCGTTACTCTAGACATCCGATGAAGGGGGATTCTTTGACCAAAAAAACATCATCAGGCCCAGCGGTATCATACACAAGACTGCCGCAATCACAAACACCACGTAATATCCAGAATGTAGTCCTGGGATGAAGGGGCCTGGGAAAACTGCGTAAAACCATATGAACACAAGAAAGCCCCAGATCATTTTGTTTCTTTTTAGTATGAGCTTCCAGCCAATCTTTGTTTTGTTGATGTAGCACCGCTTACAACGTGTTCTGTCGTCAGTCATGCATGAGGCACAGACACATTTTTGGCAAAAATAACATCTCCTGTCCCCAAATCTTGAATTACAAAACTCGCATGCATGCAATGTGTAATATTGGTCTAATTTCGGATTTAGCCTTTTATCAAACGAACGGCAAGAAGACTACGGGACTTGTCCGGTGGTAGTTCACGGAAAGAGCCTTTCTGGGTCTCGCGGATACAGAACTACTTCACGAACGTTGTCTATTCCGACAATTACGGTCATCAGCCTCTCAAGGCCCATCCCCCAGCCGGAATGAGGGGGCATGCCCCATTCAAATGACCTGAGGTGATCCTCAAAACTTGACAGGTTCAGACCTTGTTCTTCTAAACGCGCCCTCAGTTTTGCAGGATCGTGCAACCTCCTTCCACCCGACGACAATTCCAAGTATCCAAACTGCAGATCAAATGATCGAGATACCTTCGAATCTTCGTCTTTTTCGTGGATATAAAATGGCTTAAGACTCATGGGCCAATCCATCAGAAAGAAAAAGCCGGGGTGATTGCTGCCTATGGCCTTTAGATGAGAATCCAGCAGGTCGTCCCCAAACCGAAGCACAGTCCCTGATTTGGCAAGCTCATCCAGTGCCCGCGAATATGTAATTCTGGCAAATGGCTGTTTTGGCACCGCCAGATCTCTTTCCAGAATTTTTAACTCGTCTTTGCAGTTTTGTACAACATCTCTGAAAACCGAAACCACCAATTCTTCTAAAACCTCCATGACATCAGTATAGTCCATAAATGCTGCCTCGATGTCTATACTGGTAAACTCACTTAGGTGCCGTCCTGTGTGGGATTTTTCTGCGCGATAAAACGACGCGATTTCAAAAACCCTCTCAAGACCAATAGTAAGCTGTTCTTTGTACAGCTGGGGAGATTGGGCAAGGTATGCCTTTTTACCAAAATATTCAAGAGAAAAAAGATTGGCACCGCCCTCGCTTGCACTGCCGATTATCTTGGGAGTGGTAATCTCGATGAATTTTTTTTCCGAAAGCGTCTTTCTTAGCGATTCCAGAACACGATGCCTTATCTTAAAAATTGCAGCAACGCGTTGGTTTCTCAAATCCAGGGCTCTTGCATTGAGTCTGTTGTCTATGTTGCTTTCCAGCCTTCCAATTGGGTCTATTGGCAGGGGGTGTTTTGCCTTTGTTATGATTTCTATACTGTCTGTTTTTATCTCGAACGCAAAATCACGAGCCTTTGTGCTTTGAATGATTCCATTGACCAGCACCACACTCTGTCTTGTTAAATCCTCTGGAAGGGGAATGTCTTTTACGATTACCTGTGCAAGCCCTGTAACGTCTCGTACTGTAAGAAATGTGATTTTTCCAAGTTTTCTTAGATCCTCAATCCAGCCTCCGATGACAACTTGGTGATCCTTCGCATCCAAAGACAACTGCCCTATATCATGTGTCTTTTTAAGCCTCAACCTGCAAACCGTCTCAAATAAAACAAAGTTAAACGTTCCTCTTTGAGTCTTGCGGACGTCAGTTTGGATTGTATAAACTAAGATGCCTACTTGCTTCTTGGGTATTTCATGTTTTGAAAAGAATAAAAGGTTTCAAGTGAATAATTGGGCCCAGTGCTGCTGGGATTTGCCTTTATACTCTCATGATGTACTGAACGATATCTCCCTTGTCAACTTGTTAACAATTTCAAAAAAATTCTTCATTTCCTCCAACTTTATGTAATGCTTTGATTATTGCATCAGTTTTTACTAATGCGGGTTCTTTTTACTGGAAACTCTTTTTGAGGAACAGTCCTTCACTCTTCCAATTTGCCGCTTGAATCTTGCCTATTTCCTTTGTAATGTCCAAATACTCTGTAGTTAAATGTTTGACATCGGTTATCCTGTCCGTAGTCCACAAATATCCGTGACCCTGAAACTGAATCCTTGTTCACAGCTGCCCTGGCTGCTTAATTTTTTCTCTTAACTTCTTCATAAAACCATTGTTTCCTAAATCATCTCATATCTAATATTAGAAATCTCGCCTTAAAAACGCGCCTTGTCAAACGAAATAAAACGTCAAAAACCCCAGCATTCTGATAACCCGACATAATCGCATCAAAAATAATGACATCAAAATTAACTTGGAGATTATGCCAATATCCGATAAGTTTACAGACACAGTACTGCAAGGAGTATTATGGGGAACTTTTTGTCCGTGGAATGTCTTACCTCACACTATGATACAGAAGCTGGACCTGTAGCCGCCGTCCAGGACGTATGTTTTTCTATCGAAAACGGCGAGTCGCTTGGCATCGTAGGTGAAAGTGGTTGTGGCAAAAGTACACTCGGCCTTTCCCTGATGCGTACCTTGCGGGGAGGCAGAATTGTTTCAGGCAAAATTCTAATGGATGGAAAACCACTACTTGATCTTTCCGAGGACGAATTTAACAAAAACTACCGCTGGAAAAAAATTTCAATGGTGTTTCAGGGAGCAATGAATTCCCTTGACCCTGTATATTCTGTTTATAGTCAGTTTTCTGATGTACTGAGACAGCATAACTATCAGGGAAACGGCGACGATCTGATAAAGTCATCGTTACGAAATGTCGGCCTTGGCCAGGACGTACTAAAAAAATATCCACACGAACTGAGTGGGGGCATGAAACAACGTGTAGTTATTGCAATGGCGCTTTTACTCAAACCAAACCTGGTGATTGCAGATGAGCCTACAACAGCACTCGACGTTCTGGTGCAATCTCAAATTCTTAATTTATTTAAAGATCTAAAAAGACAGGGCGTCTCATTCGTCCTAATCTCACATGACTTGGCCACAATCTCGGAGGTCTGCGAAAAAATTGGAATAATGTATGGCGGCAAACTTGTGGAGTTTGACAAGGCCTCTGGAATACTAAACAACCCAAAACACCCGTACACACAGGCCCTAATACAGGCAGTTCCAAAGCTACACGGGAACCAAAAACTAAAGTATATTCCGGGCAGTCCCCCCTCGCTAATCGACCCAAAACCTGAATGCAGGTACATTGACAGATGCCCTCAGGCAATGGATAAATGCAAAAAAGAGCCTCCGGTTCTAAAGACGGCGACTGGCCACGTGTTGTGCTGGCTCTATGAGTAACCTTTCGCAATTGGCAGACAGGCATCAATTATTCTGAGCATTTCGGCGCGGATGACTTTTTTGTCTATTGATACCCAGACCCGGCTTCTTTTTAATGAAAACGAGATGGTTTGGACCTTTTTTCTTTCCTCCCAGACAAACTCGACTTTGCCAAGCCTTTTGTCAAATTTGTACTCCATGCCTGATTTTATTGCAATATGGGAAAACTGATTTTTTGTGTTCCTGGCATCCAGCAACGGCCTCAGATCGTGTCTTCGCTGGTATGCCAAGAGTTTGCCATCTCTGCTTATTATTCCTACAAATCTGATGTAGGGACTAATTGAGGAAATCCTAGCACATATTTCGCCAAGCCGCTTGTTTACCATTTACATCTTCTTCGAAATATCGCTATTTTAATTTCGTGGTTTGAATGAAAATTCTGAGGCATTTATGGCACTTCAATTTGATTGGGGGAAAGATCATTTGATGAATGTTTTCAGAATTTTTATTATCTATGAGTGACAGAATACCGCTCAGGCGATGAAGAGGAGTTAGAGACATGATCTCGATGATTGGACTCAGTGAATCTGAGCCCGACACACTGGTATGACTTGAAAAAATTGGAATAAATTTGGAAAAACGATTAATGTGATAGAGTACGATTTGTCTGGAAATGCACAAGGGTGGTCATCCGCCATTCGTTTGATAAAATGTGGCATTATTGTAGTAATTACAATAGGACTGGGCTTGACAAGTCCATTGTTTTATGATGGGCCAATAGACTGACCGCTGCCCGCGGCCTAAATGAAATTCAAGACGGCCCCATTTATGAAAATTTTGTCACGATGCCAGATGAGCAAAGAACTTTACAAATTGCGAGCGAGAAAGATCGAACCATTTGGGGTTGGGAGTATGTCCGTGTCCCACGGTGTTTAATATTAACTGGATCCTTGATTGTGTGCAAAACTAAAGACGTAAAAACTAGATCTAAAAAACAACAAACGAATCTATTTCTTTGAAAAACTATGCAGACTGTACTGTTGCCTTTATCTCATAAGGAGGCCAGCATGAATAAAGGCCGGAAATTTCCATTATGTCTGATTCATTGAGATATTTTCCGTCAGACATCGCAGCAAACTGCTCTATTTCCTCAATGCTTACTACCGTGGGCAAGACAGATGATACTGGCTCTTTTGACAAAATGAACTTGATGGCAAGTTCAGGTATTGTGAATCCATTCCTTTTGGCAATTGGCCTTAATTGCTCAACTTTGTCAAGAGACTCCATTATCCACTCACCCTTCCGGATGGCTCGGTGGTCTTTTTGGTCTATTTTGGTTTCTGCATTTACCTTGCCTGTCAGGATTCCTGAGGCGTCAGGGACACGCACCAAAATTCCAACATCCTTTTTTTGCGCCTGTTGGATAAGCTCATTTCCGGGAGTTTGTTCCAAAATATTGTACACTGTCTGGACTGCAGAGACACTACCTCTCTCCATAGCTTCAAGCCCTTCTTGTGTCCATCCGATGGCTGGGCCAAGAGCCACCTGACAGGTGCCAATTTTCCCTTCGTTTATCATGCTGTCAAGGGTGTAAAATACAGTGTCATCGCGTATGTGAGCAAGCTTTGGGTTGTGAAGTCCATAAACGTCGATGTGATCCGTCTTGAGCCTCTCCATGCTATTGCGTAGTGCATATTCAGTAAACAATGGATCAAATCGTTGTGGCAGCTCACTGTGACCTATCTGTTCAACCCCTGTAAAGTCATACCCATATTTTGTCGAAATTACAATTTCGTTGCGCATTCCTGAAAACACCTCGCCGATGAGCCTCTCGCTCTTTCCTTTTCCATACATGTCTGCCGTTTCAAAGAAGTTTATCCCTATATCATATGCCCGTTTGAGCATTCTTTTTGCCTCATCCTCTTCAATTTTTTTCCCCCACCAGTCAAGCGCAATGGTCCATGCTCCAAAACCTATCTCAGACACTCTGATGTCGCTCTTTCCAAGCCTACGATACTTCAATTTACAATCTCCTTGAATTCTTGCAATCTGGTTTCCAACTCCGTATCCCCCAGTACTGCCTTTGCCCCCTCTGAGTTTGCATTTATGTTTATCCAAGATTTGCAGCCATGAAATTCTGGCTTTAGCGGAATATCGAAGGGGGATATTCTGTATGTTTTTAGGAATATTGCTTTGAGTGTCTTTTGTGGCATCCAGTCAATCCTTGCTTTGATGTATGCGTCGCTCCATATGTGAAATCTTGACAGCTTTCTGATTTTTTCTTCAGATGCTAAATCCGCTTCCGCAAGAACCTCAACAAATGAAGTTATCGTGTTTATGTCATTCGATTGTTTACCTTTTACAAATTCGAGATATTTGTGAAATTCCGATTTGATGTTTTGTTGTCCCTGGTGCTCGAATGTCGGGAATAAGAAGAATTTTTTTGATTCCATGACAAAGCCGGATGCTGCCTCCAAAATTCCGCCCTTGCGCAAAAGAACCGTCTGGTCACCAGATTCTAGAGCACTTACAACCGTTGCCCATTCTTTGAGCGCATTCATTTACCCAAGACTGGTGATGATGGGAATAATATCCTTTTTAACACAGACTATCATGGGCGTGTCTTTTTGAACATATCGGGAGACCTGCGTTTCGCGGAGATCCACTATTAGATCCTGAAAAACATGCAGATCATCCGTTTCAAAGGCAAGCATAAAGTCCTCATCGTGAATCCCAAACGAGTAGGTTGTGTTTAGTGAAATTTGCGGGTATTTGCGACCTACTTCTGAGTGTTCATCCATCATTTTTTTGCGTTGATCAAGCGGCAGGAGGTACCACTCTCTTGTCTTGATAAATGGGTACACAATGACGTATTTTTTTGGTGCCTCACCTGACACAAAGGAGTGAGGCTTTCCTGTTTTTATGTAAATTGATGGCCTGGTTGATGAGAGATATGTGAGGCTTGGTATGATGTATTTGCCAAAAACAGTTGTATAAATTTTTGAAATTACTTCCTGAATTTGTTCAACAGAATCTGCAGCAAACCACAGCAAAAACTCCGCATCGTCCCTT
>SBBK01000089.1 GCA_005240025.1 archaeon | reverse complement strand
ATACCCCTTGAAAAAAAGACAATTTACCAGGCGTGGCACATCAAGGAAATTGGATTTTACTGGCTGATTGCCGAGCTTGACAGGCAGGACAATCTTGCCTTTGGGTACGCAAACCTAAATGACGACAGTTTTGCCGAGTGGGGCTACATAAGCATTGAAGAATTAATACAAAACAACGCGATATTAGACAGAGATTGGAAGCCGTGCGCATTTGTAGAGGCCCAAAAAAGAATCAGAAAATTTGGCATGGCGCAGAAAATACATTAGATTAGGCGCAGGAATTTGCAAGGATAAAAATATCTCAAAGTATTCCGATGAGATCTTGTGTAGTCCCTTGACATAAATTATTCAAACCGCCAGAATAATCGTCAAAAATGCAAAAATTTGGAACAAACAACCTGGTTCGCGGCGCGACCTTTTTCCAGCACGCCGGAGTATCCATTGTCTACGTCTTTATGCCAATTTTGGCTCAAAACCTCACACACTCTATATTCGAAGTTGGGCTGGTTGTTGCCTCGTTTTTTTTAGCCCAGATCCTATCAAGCCTGTATTTTGGAAAAATCTCCGACGCCAGAGGAAAAAGGCTCGTCTTTATCCAGGCAGGGTTTATCGGCTGCGCCATAACCTTTGGCCTCCATTACATAGCAGACAACTCGCTGTGGCTTCTTTTTGCAAGGCTTGGTGCAGGAATTGCAAGTGGCATGATGGTTCCTGCCATGCTTGCATATACCTACGAGTCCGGCAAGGACAAGTCCAGGGTGGCATCCGTGATATCCTTTCATGCCCTAGGCTGGCTTGCAGGAATTGTTGCGGCGGGAATTGCCAACAATGAAAAGACGATATTTCTGGTAAGCGCAGCAATGTTTCTGGCAGGCCTGGCATTTTCAGCAAGACTTCCAAACTATACCGCAAAAGAGCCCCACATTGCCACAAAAAAAGTCGTCTCAAAAAACAAATACCTGTTTTTGTCGCTCTTGCTGAGGCACACGGGGGCCACCGCCGTCTGGACTATTTTACCCTTGGTTCTTACTCAGACACTTGGGGCCAGGCTGTACGAAGTATCTGTGGTGTATGTGGCAAACACTACTGCAGCATTTGTCCTGATGAATCTGATGGCATCAAGAATTACTACGAAAAACATTACCAAATACAAAATTGGAATTGGCCTCACAGTCTTTGTTTTTTTGGGAATGAGCGTGATGACCAGCTGGTACATGGCAATCCCCTTTATGGGATTGGTTGGCGCCACCTGGGCCTTTTTGTACATCGGTGGAAGCATCCACCTTATGGAAAACAACCCAAAATCCACATCCACCGGCATATTCAACTCGACCATATCCATTGCAAACGTAATTGGGCCGGTCATTGCAGGGACAATTGCGTTTTATTACAATCATGTGGCTGTGATGTATTTTGCAGTTGCAATTTGTGTTGTTGCGTTTTTTGTGTCACTGAAAATAAAGTAGGACAAATTTTGGGTTTCATGTACTGAATTTATCGGACAGGGTGAATAGACCACCTGACTTGTCCGCCAGTGGTTCACTTCGTGCATAAAGCACATATTCTAAAGTTGCCACAGTTTACAAAATGAAAAAAACAGATATTGTTAAATTCTTGGATTTTGTTTTTGTGCCATGGCAAAAAAGTTTGCATGTGGAGACATCATGAGCGGCTGCGGCTGGTCGGCGACTGCAAAGGACGAGGGGGAACTGTTCCAAAAGATAGGCGAGCACGCAAAAAATGCCCACAACATAATTTCAATTCCAGACGAAATCATCAAGAAAGTCAGGTCAAAAATTCAAGACGTCTAGCGCAGACCCCAGCGCGACATTACCTTGTCTTCAAGTCTTTTGAAGATGAAACCATCAATCAATATTCCAATTAGCATTATCACCAGCATCATTGCTATTACCTGGGATACATCATTCAGCTGGCGACCCACGTTTAACAAAAACCCAAGGCCCAAAAACGAAAACAAAAGTTCCGCGCCAATCACTCCCCGCCATGCAAAAGCCCAGCCCTGCTTAAAGCCCGATATCATATAGGGAAATGCCGCCGGAATCAAAACTCGGGATATCAGCTGGGTCCCCCTGGCGCCCATGTTTTGGGCTGCCGCAATAAAGTCCGGGTTGATGCTTTTTACACCGGTGTACGTGTTTATGGTAACTGCAAAGAGGGCCCCTGCTACTGTGACAAAAATTATGCCGGCATCGGTCAGACCAAACCACACAATGGCAAGGGGTGCCCAGGCAACTGATGGAATGGATTGCAGGCCCAGCACTATTGAGCCGATTGTCTGGTTCACTGTAGGGACTCGCGCCATGAATATCCCGAGTACGATTCCCCCGGCAATAGCTATTCCAAGGCCCGCTACCAGACGCCACAGGCTTGTCCCTATGCCGTACCAGAGTGTTCCATCCAGGGCCCCATACCACAGGTCCTCGCCCACTTCATAAGGCGATGGAAAGACATTGTCTGCCCACAGGTTCGCCGCATCGAGGGCCTGCCAGATCAGCACAATTCCCACATAGAATGCAATCCTTTTTGCAGTGACATTTACCATGCTAGTCCACCTTCTTTACCTCGGGCCGAAGCTCCGACAGTATCTCTTGCTGGTATTTTGAAAGGCCCTCGTCCTCTGCGAGTCTTGGTCTTTTGTAATCAATGCTGATGATTTTTTTAATGTGTGAGGGCCTGTGTGTAAATACTGCTACTTTGTTTCCCAGGATTGCCGCCTCAGGTATGTTATGAGTTACAAAGACGATCGTCTTTTTTGTCTTTTGCCAGATCATCTGCATTTCAACTAGCAGCAGATCCCGGGTCTGGGCGTCAAGGGCTGCAAAGGGCTCATCCATGAGCAAGACCGCAGGATCCATCACAAGGGCCCGCGCAATGGCAATGCGTTGCTTCATTCCGGTTGAGAGCTGGTACGTGTACGAGTTGGCAAATTTTGTAAGCTGCATCATCTCCAGGTATCTGTTTGAGATCTCCTGTCGTTCAGATTCTGGGATGCCGGCAATTTTGAGGCCAAACTCTACGTTGTCGCGGACTTTGAGCCATGGAAACAGCGCACCCTCCTGAAAGACAAGTATTCTGTCAGGACCTGTGCTGTTTATTGGCCGGTTGTCCAAAAGTATCTGGCCGCCGTCGGGCTGTTGGAGGCCGGCTGCGATTCTCAGAAATGTCGACTTGCCACATCCTGAAGGGCCCACAAGGCACACAAAGTCACCGTCTTCGACTACAAGGTCCACTCCGCCAAGGGCCTTTAGGGGCTGGCCGTCGTGCTCAAAATATTTTACAATGTTTTTTGCCTCTAGTTTTGCCATGGTATGACTCCGGTTTTTTCAAATGCATTGTCCAAGTCGTAGCCTTTGCGTCCAAGGTAGCCAAGGTCGTTTGCACGCTCGGCAAACATTCGTATTGATTCTGGATTTGGATCATCATCTATTACAAGATTTGAAAATGATTTGTGCACTATGGATTTGTCAAGTTGCCTGCCGCTGTGTTTTTTGTAAAAATCGATAAAAACAGATTCTGCCCTGTCTGGGTTTTGGTTTATCCAGTCGATGGTGTTTTTGTGGGCCGAGAGCCATTTTTGGATCCGGTCCGGGTGTTTTTCAATAAAGTCAGCTCTTCCAACCAAGATCACAGACGAGAACTGCTTGCCTGGCCAGAGATCCTCCTCGTTGAAGAGACGCCGCCCCCCCAATTCCTCAACCAGAATGGTGGCAGTTGGCTCCGGCACCCATGCGGCATCAATGTCGCCTTTGGCAAACAGAGTATAGATTTCAGAATTTGCTATGTTGTACACCACGACACTTCCTCCCCTTTCGGCAGGCTTTAGATTGTTTTGTGAAAGATAATAGCGCAGCGAGACATCTTGTGTGTTTCCAATAGAGGGTGCCGCGATTTTTTTCCCAGCCAGATCAGGGGCAGACGATATTGTGGAGTCTTTTTGTACGACAAAGCCTGCCCCGTTACTTGCAGCCCCAGAGAGAATCTTTAGTCCCTGACCGCCAGACTTGACAAAACCTGTGACAAAGGGAGCAGGGCCCAGATACCCAATGTCTGCCGAGTTTGCAAAAAGGGCCTCAATTGCCTGGGGGCCAGAATCGACTATTTTTGCCTCGATTGGCGTCCCCAGCTGCCGTTCAAATTCGCCGTTTTCCAGTCCCACAATTGGCACCATGTGGCTTACGTTTGCAAAAAAGACCACCCGGAGTTTTTGTTCGGAGTCTGCAGATATGCCCAAAAAAGCTGCTACGGCGACGGCAACTACGGCTGCTGCGATGCCTACAGGAATCATGATTTTCATAAAACAGCGTTATGAAATTTTGGTTAAATAGTGTTCGAATTTTAGCTCAAGCTAGTGTCATATTT
>SBBK01000070.1 GCA_005240025.1 archaeon | reverse complement strand
GGCAAAAGATGTCCATTCCTCCGTTATAATTGAGGGCTATCAGGCGGCACAGGAAAAGGTAATGGATCTTCTATCACAAATTGCCAAAAAAATAGATGCTACTGATCAAGAATCATTACTAAAAATAGCCACAACCAGCATGCAATCAAAACTGATCTCTGAAGACAGCGGTACCCTTTCAAAACTCGTAGTTGATGCTGTTTTAAGGGTGGCAGAAAAGAAGGGAGACAAACACATAGTGGATCTCGATAACATCAAGGTGGAAAAAAAGGCAGGCGCTTCTATCCAGGACACCGAATTTGTAAAAGGAATCGTACTTGACAAAGAAGTAGTCCACAGTGGTATGCCAACAAAGATCGAGCAGGCAAAGATTGCCTTACTCAATGCCGCACTCGAGGTTGAAAAAACCGAGATGAGCGCAGAAATTAGAATTACTGACCCAACACAAATGCAAATGTTTCTGGAGGAAGAAAACAGAATGCTCAAGTCGATGGTTGACAAGCTGCACAGGGTTGGGGCTAACGTCCTGATCTGCCAGAAAGGAATCGATGACATCGCACAACACTATCTGGCAAAATATGGAATCCTGGCAGTAAGGCGCGTCAAAGAAAGCGACATGACAAAACTAGCCAAGGCAACAGGTGGCCGCATCACAACAAACTTTGACGACATGACAGAAAAAGACCTAGGGCATGCAGAAATAGTACACCAAAAGAAAGTCGAATCCGACAAGTGGGTTTTCATTGAGGGCTGCAAAAACCCCAAATCCGTTACAATCTTGATTCGTGGGGGAACCCAAAGGGTGGTTGATGAAGTGGACCGCTCATTACACGATGCGCTGATGGTAGTCAAAGACGTGATTGAAAAACCAGCAATTGTAGCCGGCGGCGGAGCCCCAGAGGCATATTTGGCATCACACCTAAAGGAATGGTCAGATAGTTTTGAGGGACGGGAGCAGCTGGCCATAAGAAAATACGCAGAAGCGCTCGAAGTCATTCCACTAACGATTGCTGAAAATGCCGGCATGGATCCAATAGACACGATGGCAAACCTGCGCGCAAAACAGAGTGGCGGCAGAAAGTGGGCCGGAATCAATGCAAAAGAAGGGAAAATTGACGACATGTTTTCTCTAAACATTGTAGAGCCTGTTTCTGTAAAGGAACAGATCTCAAAATCTGCAACCGAGGCAGCCTGCATGATCCTGAGGATTGATGACGTGATTGCAGTTTCTGGCGGTAAACCAAACAAATAACTTCAAAAAACAGATCAAACATTTAGTATCTAGTGCACAAAACAGGAATTGATCTTGGTGGAACAAAAATCGAAGGAATCTGCCTTGATGAAAAAAATAACGTGATTCAAAGAAAACGCATCCCTACAAACCAGCAAAACGGTTACCACTCCATTCTGGAATCAATAATGTCTTTGACAAAAGAGCTGACAAAAGACGTTTCAGATTTCTCAATAGGGGTATGTGCGCCAGGTGCCATATCAAAAAAGACCGGCCTTGTCAAAAACAGCAATACCCAGTGCCTCATCGGGATGCCACTAAGGGCCGACCTTGAAAAGCTACTAGGCAAGAAAATCATGCTGGAAAACGACGCAAATTGTTTTGCCATGGCCGAAGCAGCTATCGGGGCTGCAACAAACCAAGCTGTGGTTTTCGGGGTGATAATGGGAACCGGCGTCGGCGGGGGCATAGTAATAGACGGCAAAATACACAAGGGCCGCACCAGCATTGCCGGAGAGTGGGGCCATCACACGTTACACCACAATGGAAACAAATGTTACTGTGGCAGAAATGGTTGCGTTGAGACCTACATCAGCGGACCTGCACTTGAAAAAAGGTGGACTGAGCTCACACAAAGGACAGAGCCGCTTCAATCCATAATGCAAAACCTTGGTATCAAAAAAGCAGACCAATGGAAAAAAGAGTTTTTGGAAAATTTTGGTCGTGGACTTGCAAACGTAATTGACATCCTAGATCCTGACACAATTGTGCTTGGTGGTGGAGTCTCCAACATTGATTTTTTGTATACTGAGGGAAAAAATGCAGTGTATGAGAATGTGTTTAGTGATATAATCGACACGCCAATTCTGAAAAACAAACTTGGTGATTCTGCTGGAGTGTTTGGTGCAGCACTACTAAATTAGAAATCATATTTGTTAGAAATTCTCATATGCGTGATACACCAGATTTTTTGCCTTGCCTAGGAGTATGGAACAAGCGTTCACAGTTTTAGCATCTGAAACCGCCTGATGGCATTTGTCCAACAGATAACCGCAATCCTCGTCGTCTCTGATCTGACGATATTCTTTTTCGTACCAGATGAGAAACCTGATGGCATCTATTTTGCCGAGCTTTTTTGCCTTGACTTTGAATTTATCGAAGCCAACTCTCTCTATTTTCAAGTCAAACTTTTTGTTGTATTCATCCAAAAGATGCGAAAACACATCATGCATGGTTTTGACAAAATTGACCAGCTCTGGCTGAAAATCATTCCCTGTGCTCTGGATTCTGGCGAGAATGGTCTCTGCCTCGGTTAGCTTTTTTGCCGCAGTCACAAATTCTGATCAGAATCTGCTCTTAAAATTATTTTTTTTGGAAACTAACTGAACTTGGCCAGCTGCTTGTCTATCTTTGCCTTTTCGAACGCTTTTACCGCATCCAGAAATGCCTGTTTTTTGACGGCATCTGCCTTGTCCATTTTGTGTGCCTTTTCTGCCAAATCTAGAGCTGTTTTAGCTGCATCATAGGCAGCCTTGGCGGCATTGAGTGCCGCAAGTTTTGCCGTGTTGGCAGCATCTGCGGACGCTTTGCCTTTTGCTACCTTTGGTACTGTAGTGACAGGAATTGAATCAAGTGCCTTCTTCTGGCCGGTGAGATCCTTTTTTAGCTTGTCGATGCGTTTCTTTTCTGCTGCATCAAAAAGCAGTTTTTCCCTTTCCTTTGCCAGCTTTCTTGCTTCGCTATAATCCGCATATGCAGGTATTTGTGTTAGGAGAATAACAGAAGCAAAGACACCAAATAAAACATAGAGTGCCTTGGTCATCTTCCATCCCGGTTTATCTTGGGTAGAATCGTCAAATCATCCATGTTTCCTACATTTGATTTTTGAGAGATTTCCTATATTCAATTGTCTTTCCGTTTCAAACGATCAACAAACATGCTACTGACCATAACTCTTTTTTACACTGGGTGCCAAATTCGAAATTGATGGCAGAACTGTTGCCCAATGACAAGCTGATCTTGATCCAATACGCTATACTCAAGTACGAAAACGAGGCCGTCCTACTCGAGAAGCTCAAGACCGTTCTATCTGAAAAGGATGCACAAAGAAGCATTGATACCCTTATTGGAACGCAGCGGGTTAGAAGGATTGGCCCTGAGATGCTACAAAACAACGAAAGTCACACAGAGCTCCCGGAGCTTCCACCCCATCTAAAACCAATCATTGATGGTTTCTAAACTCTGAAAGATAATCTTCAAGTTTCAAGCAAATTTTTTAAACAAGAGTTAGTCAGCCATCTTGATACCGTGGAAGCCATTACACAAATCACCCAGCTGTCCCCCCTGCTGATTGCCGGATTAGGACTGTCTGTAGGACTCGAACATGCATTTGAACCGGATCATGTGGCAGCGGTAGGAACTCAAGTTTCTGGGCGCCTCCAAAAATCAAAAAATCAAATATTTAGAACCACAAGCCGTTCATCGGTTCTTGGCGTGTTGTGGGGGGCGGGGCACACTACGACACTGGTCTTGATGGGTCTGCTGGCATATGTCTTGGCAGTAAAAATAGAACCACGCATCTTCTCAAGCCTTGAGCTTGGTGTGGGATTGATGCTGGTCTTTTTGGCAATCACTACAATTTTGAACAAAAAACCAAGGTTTGGCCACAAGCACCCTCACCAACATCAGGACGGAACACTCCACTATGATTCTCATGATCATGTGGACATTGATCACAAACACAATCATAGATCATATCTGATTGGATGTGTTCATGGTCTGGCGGGAAGCGGGGGCCTTGTAGTTTTGACTGCGGCAACACTTGATAACGTGGGAATGATTCTTGGCTTTATTCTGATTTTTGGAATTGGTTCAATGATTGGGATGGCTTTGATAAGCGGTCTGATGGGCGTGCCGTTTGCATTAGCTAAAAACTCTGCTTCCATGAGCAAAATATCTCGCTATGTAGCAGGTTTTCTTTCACTAGTAATTGGAGCAAACATAATTTGTCAGATTGCAGCCACAGACGGGTTTTTTGGAATTAAAATCCTCTAAGGCCGGTAGGTCTTACAACTTCGGGATGTTGTCTCATCCAGCCTATGCGTTCAAGCATATGTTGTTTGTCTTGGGGAAATGTGCCTTTGATGGTATATGCATTTGAGCCGTGGTTTGCCCTAAATATGACGGAATCCTTTACATC
>SBBK01000146.1 GCA_005240025.1 archaeon | reverse complement strand
GCCGGTCCAGCAGGCGCTGATGGCGCAACAGGTCCAGCCGGTCCAATGGGTCCAATGGGTCCGCCAGGAGCAGACGGCGCAACAGGTCCAGCAGGTCCAGCCGGTCCAGCAGGCGCTGATGGCGCAACAGGTCCAATGGGTCCAGCAGGCGCTGATGGTATTGATGGCTTAGATGGTCCAATCGGCCCAACAGGTCCAGCAGGTCCAGCCGGTCCAGCAGGCGCTGATGGCGCAACAGGTCCAGCCGGTCCAATGGGTCCAATGGGTCCGCCAGGAGCAGACGGCGCACCAGGTCCAGAAGGTCCAATAGGTCCAGCAGGTCCAGCAGGTCCAGCAGGTCCAGCAGGTCCACCAGGAATCAGTGGATATACGATAGTCTCTGGTGTAACACCAGTCGACACATCACCGACAAAGTCGCTATTTGTCCCATGTCCACCAGGCTTGATGGTGCTGGGTGGTGGTGTTGAACTCATGCCTCCAGTTGGTCCAGTGTCTCTTGACTTACGTGCAAGCGTACCAGACTCACCTGCACCAGGTGTAGAAGGCTGGTTTGGATTAGCAGAGGATCCGGCATATCCGCTGAGCAGCTCTTCCCCGTGGGGCATGGAAGTTGTTGCTATATGTGCCGTAGTGCTACCGTAACTCCACGTTTTCTTAATTCAAACTCTTCCGCTAATCAGGTTCGTATAGCTCGAATTAACGTTATACCGTAAACCATGATGCTCTAGTTTACGATTAAATACTCTCAAACATCATCATATCGATGTTGTCATTTTCTGCAAAAAAAATCGAAGACATGAAGTATCAAATCTTGGCCGATCCCGGCAAGAACATGAGGGTACCTGTAACCATTTACGCAGATGAAAACCTTCTCTCAAAAATGATGACAGACAGAACAATATGGCAGGCAACAAACGTCTCAACACTTCCAGGAATCCAAGACCATGTTGTTGTACTGCCAGATGGCCACGAAGGATATGGATTCCCGGTGGGTGGCGTTGCAGCAATGGATGCTCAAGAGGGGGTTATCTCGCCAGGTGGAGTTGGTTATGATATCAACTGCGGTGTGCGACTACTACGCACAAATCTCTCAGAAAAAGACGTCAGGCCAAAGCTAAAAGAACTTGTAACTGATCTCTTCAACTCAATTCCATCTGGCGTTGGCTCCAAAGGCGCAGTCAAACTCAACTATTCACAGCTTGACGAAGTTTTGGTAAAAGGAGTAAACTGGGCAATTGATCATGGTTATGGAACCATGGACGATTCTGACGTCTGCGAGGAAAACGGCCAGATAAAAAACGCCGATCCAAACAAAGTCTCAAACACCGCACGAAAACGGGGTGCGCCACAGCTTGGCAGCCTGGGATCAGGAAATCACTTTCTTGAAGTGCAGCGAATTGACAAAGTCTACGACGAAATCGCCGCCAAAAGAATGGGCATTGAGGAAGGAAATGTCACGGTTCTCATACATTGTGGCTCGCGAGGGTTTGGCCATCAGGTCTGCAGCGATTACCTGCGGGTATCTGAGCAAGCTCTGAAAAAATATGACATTCATTTGCCGGACAGGGAACTGGCCTGCGTTCCAAACACATCAGAAGAAGGGGAATCGTACCGAAAGGCGATGTTTGCGGCGCTGAATTTCGCCTGGAGTAATAGACAAATGATTACTCACTGGACAAGAAAATCATTTGAGCGGGTTTTCAAAAAAACCGAGGCCGACCTTGACATGAAGCTGGTCTACGACGTCGCACACAATATTGCCAAAGTCGAAAAACACAAAATCGATGGAAAAGAAAAAGCAGTCGTCGTACACAGAAAAGGCGCAACAAGGGCATTTCCCGCAAATCGAGATGAAATACCAAAAAAATACCGAGACCTGGGCCAGCCCGTTCTAATTCCGGGTTCAATGGGAACCGGTAGCTGGATCCTCCTTGGCAAGCCAAACTCAATGAATCTAAGCTTCGGCTCAACCGCACACGGGGCGGGAAGAACGATGTCAAGATCCAGAGCAAGAAGAGAATACACCGAAGAACAGGTAAAAAGAAAATTGGGCGATAAGGGGATCTTCATAAAATCATTAACAAAAGATGGTGTGGTTGAGGAAACCCCGGAGGCCTACAAGGACGTCGATGCGGTAGTCAATGTCTCGCACGAGCTTGGGATTGCAACCAAAGTTGCAAAGCTGGTGCCAATTGGAGTGATCAAAGGTTGAGTGATGACAAAGAACTAGACCTGCTAAAGGCAAAACGGCTGGCAGAAATGAAAAAAAACATATCACGGATACAAAAAGACCAACAAAAGCCACAGGCGCAAAAAATATCTTACCGTGACCTGCTGATAAACAAACTTGGGTATAGGGGAGTGGAAGTACTTCAGAATGCAGAGACACAATTTCCAAGCGAATCAAAACTCGTAATAGAAAAACTCGGCCAGCTTATTCACAACGGTGAAATAAACGAAGAAATCGACGGCGGCAAACTCCTGGCCCTGTTCAGATCAGTTGGAATAAACGTAAGGATGGCAACAAAGATAAGCATTGAACAAGACGGCAAATTCGTCTCACTTTCTGATAAGCTGAGTCACACAGAGTTTGAAAACAATGATTCAGTGGATCTTTGAAATAAGCACGATTGATTACTTGGAAGACAAGCGCCTTATCAACAATGCCCTCTCTGAGTTGGCCTCCCAGTGCGGGGTGCAAAATGATTTTGAGTTTGGAAGTCCGGTTTCACGATTTGGCTGGATATTTTTCAAATTGTGGATAAAGCCAAATCTGCAGTTCCAAATAAATGAAAGATTTTCTGACATGATAAAAAGATCAAAGGGCAACAAAGAGCAAGAAAAATTTACGAGCTTCCTTTCCGATTATTTTCAGTCCCGGGGATGCAAAACCAGAATCAAACTAGACTCTTAGACTCTGCGTCCGCGCTTTCCACCCTTCTTTCGGGTCGTGTCGTGCGGTATCGGGGTGACATCATCAATTCTGCCAATCCGAAATCCGCCCCTTGCAAGCGCCCTGATTGCTGCCTGTGCGCCGGGGCCTGGAACTCTTGGCCCGACTCCCCCAACTGCCCTCACTCTTATGTGTAAACCGGTAAATCCCTTTGTCCTGGCAGCCTCTACTACGGCATTTGCCGACTTCATGGCCGCAAACGGCGAGGACTCGTATCTGTCAGCTGTGACATGCACGCCTCCTGAGCTTATGGCTATGGTCTCTGCACCTGTAAGATCAGTCATGTGCACTATGGTGTTGTTGTAACTGCTGTAAATGTGAGCAATGCCCCATTTTTCTACACGCTCTTCTGACATTGCTTACCGAATTACTAGAGGGTTTAAAAAACATTGGGCACCAAATCTATCTGTGCCGGACAAACTGGGTCAGTTTTTGGGGCAAAAACACATCAATCTTGAGACATATAGAAAAAATGGGCAGGCAGTGCAGACACCTGTCTGGTTTGCAATATCTGATGATGTCATTTATGTCGTAACACGAGAAGCTACCGGCAAAGTAAAGCGGCTTAAGAATAACCTCCAGGTTCGCGTCGTGCCATGCAGTTTTAGCGGTCATCCGACTGGACAATGGGTGTCTGCATCAGCCGAGCTGGCAAGCCCAGAAGAGTCCCAAAAAGCAATTGCCTTGAGAAAAAAAAAGTATGGCCTTTTGGCCTCATTTGCAGGCATTGTGACATCGGCAAAAGGCAAGCTTGTGGTATACAAAATAACAATTCAATGATCACTAAGCGTATGACTTGTATCCGTCGGACAAAATTATGCACACAAAAATCCCTCTGCCAGAGACCACATTTGCTTTGTGTTTTGTGCCCCTGGGGATGTATACTGTAGATGGTGAGGATACAGTATATGTCTCGTCCTCAAGCTGAACCTCAAAAGTCAGCTTGTCGTTTTCCGATAAAATAAGATTGATTTCATCATGGTCGTGTTTGTGGAGTGTGCTATACTGGAAATATTTCTGCGTGCCGTTTACAAAATGAACTGCTATGTGGGTGTCTGATTTGGGCACGATTTTTTTGCTTAGCATGGATAGACGTTTTATTGGAGCCCTGCTGTGAAAAGGAATTCTGTCCAACGATTCCGTGACGCCTTTTTTGATGAACTTCTGGTATTTTCTCATATGTCAAATCCGATTTTTTCACTTAAAAACTCAGTTGAAAAACCCAGATTTTAATACAGTAAACACCAGTATTGTTCCATGCTTCGGGATAGGACTTCCGAGTGGTACGTACCCAAGTTCGGCCCACGGAGCTTTAGAATCAGCGTTGGAATGTTGTTTTTGCCATATACGGGCATAATAGTGTCTTTTGCCGCATGGGGATCCCTTGTCGGCTCATTTACTGTTGAACGCCTGGGAGCAATATGCCTTATCTATTTTCTGGCATTGGGCGTGTCTGCTCACTGTCTTGACGCAGTTGGTGGAAAGACAAGACCCTGGGGGGATCTCCCAAAGAAAAAAGTCTGGGCAATAGGACTTGGTGCCCTTGCGATAGCCCTCTCTGTTGGATTGCACTATGCATTTTTGGATTCGCCGCTTTTACTTCCTATTGGGATTGCCGAGGTGTTTTTTTTATTTGCCTACAACTTGGAGCTTTTTGGCGGCAGATTCCACAATAACGTGTCTGTTTTGATATCCTGGGCTGTGCTGCCAATTTTCGCAGGATCTGCAATTCAAACAAACTCAATACCCGTCCAGGCAATGTTGCTCTCAATCTTATCATCTGCACTGACTTATCTTCTGATAACCACCTCACGAAAATACAAGGAACAGAAAAAAATCGGGGTATCGCCATCTGCGACAAAACAAAAGGAGCGTGTTTTGATGTGCATCAGCTTTGGCGTAATGTCAGCGACTGTAGCCTTTTTTACTCTGAGTGTTTTTGGATGACCTGTGACCTACCAGAACGGCAGACGTACCGCACGTTAAAAGTTGAATCGATACGTCGAAACCTTCTTTTTTCATCACCTGCTCATATTCATCAAGCCATGAGCTCGTCCTGATTAGTTTTGGCAGCTCGGCAAAAGCCTCCTTCCAACTTGGAACAAAAAATCCAACACAATTCAATAAAACAAAATAAAGGTTCCACAACACTCTGATGCCGGAGCGAGGATAAATAAAATCGTGCAAAATAATTTTTCCTCCATCTTTGAGATGGTTCACGCAAGCCCGTACGAGAATGTACGGGCTGCAGTATTTTGGAATATATGACGACACAATGCAATCGAACCGGGTGTCGAGATTTAGGACCTCGGCGTCCTGTAACACGTAGGAAATGTTTTCATATTTTTTTGAATTTTGTTCTGCAACATCGAGATAGTTTTGCATAATGTCTATACCAACGATGCGAGCGGAGGGAAATCTGTCTGCTATCTTTCTTGTCAAAATTCCAGTGCCGCAGGCAAGGTCCAGAATTGCATCCGAACTGGGAATGAGTCTTAGGATCTGTTTTTTCCAGTAACTGTCTTTGCCCCAGGTCGCACATATGACAACTCTGTCATACGTCCCAGATGTCTTTCCAAAGAACTTTGGCACCAAGTCCTGGGGAGATTCCATGCCAGCATGATTTCCACATCATGTGATTTAAAGGAAATGATTTGAGGCCAAAGCATGCTGTGCAGTTGAAAACAGGCGCAAAAACTTGACGGCCAATGATTGCAAATTTTTGTATATGAGCATCCCAGCTAGCTTTTCGCATCAGCAGTGGCTTTTGTAAAATGTGACCACCCCAAGTCTTTAATTTTTAATGCTCTGTGTTGCTGTCGCAAAAATACGCCACTTCCGATTTCCACATGGCCTATGTGGATCAGTTTGACATTTTTAGCGAATGCAATTTTTTTAATCCTGGCAAAATTTTTTGGCCGTGTGGTTGCAACTATTTCGTATTCCTCGCCTCCGTTGAAAACAAGGTCAACCAGATCAAGCCCGTTCTTCTCTGCAAAACTGTCCAGTTCGTCGTCCTTGGGGATGTTGGTGATTACAAATTTTTTCCCACTTTGTCGTGCCATCTCAACAAGTGTTGTTGACAGGCCATCACTCGAATCCATTGAAGATGTCAGGTATTTTGCAGCCGCTGCGCCGAAATCGATCCTAGGCGTTGGATGGAAAACCGCGTCTTTTGCAAGTTTTTTGAATTTGTCCTGGCTCTTTTTTCCATTTATGATGCCAAGTCCTGCCGCCGTCCTGCCAAACGGGCCGCTGACAACTATGAAATCACCGTTTTTTGCCCCACCCCTGCGCGGAAAACCTGACGTCATTCCAATCAACGTTACTGAAATTACTAATTCTTTTGCTTCGTTTGTGTCTCCTCCAAGAATTTTGATGCCAAACTCCTTGGATGCCTGTCCAAATCCGGCCCCGATCTCTGAAATTTTTGATTTCGGGTAATTTCGCGGCAATGACACCGAAATGATGCCGTAATGGGGCCTGATCCCCTTTGCTGCAAAATCGCTTACTGGCGCGACAATGCTTTTTCTTGCAATGTGAGATGGCCTCATCCCTGCAGGAACATCTGTGCTCTCAACCAAAGTGTCGGTTTTTATGACTGCGAATTTTTTGCCAATTTTGAATTTCTCTACGT
>SBBK01000166.1 GCA_005240025.1 archaeon | reverse complement strand
TCTTTCTCTTGTGGAAGACTGTGCACACGCCATTGGAGTATTTGTCAACTCTAATCATGTGGGTACCTTTGGTGAAGCTGGATGTTTTAGCTTCTATCCAACCAAGAACATAACCACCATAGAAGGCGGCATGGTCATCACAAACTCTGATAAAGTTGAAAAATACGTAAGGACCGCCAGAAGTCACGGAATAACCCGAACCTTGCAAAATCGTTATTCGCATGGAAAACCCTGGGAATACGATGTGGTTGAACCGGGATACAATTATAGGCTGGATGAGATTCGCGCCTCGCTAGGCACAAGCCAGCTAAAACAAATTAAAAAGTTAAATTCGCTAAGAAAAAAGGCATTTGAGTATTATAATGCCAAACTGGCCAAGGTAAAGGGGGTAGCCACTCCGGCAGTTTCTGAAACCGAGGATAATGGGTATCACTTGTACATACTAAGGGTGCAGAGGGGCTTTGGCCTGAGTCGTGATGAGTTATTCAAGAGGCTGTCTGCTGCAAAGATCAGAACCACCGTACACTACAAGCCATTGCATGAATTTACTGCATACAAAAAAAATGCCAGAGCATACAGCACCCTGACAAACACAAAAAAGATCTACAGCGAGATTCTCTCGTTGCCTTTGTTCCCGCAGATAACAAAAAGAGATCAGGATCTGGTCATAAAGTGTATTGAGGGCAGAAACTAAACTGGTTTTTTCCTACAGACAAAAAAGAGCCCCTCCCCAGACACTTGCTTCATGCCAATATTGTACAGAAAGACTGAGATTTTTCTGAAAATGAAAGCTAATGAGCTTCTTGCTGGACTTGACTTGTTTTTTTCGGTGCTCTCCTTGTATTGCTCAAATTCTGCGCGGTCAGGCCAGTTGTAATCGGTTTTTCGTTTTTTTGGATACAATATGTAGTCAAACTTGACAATTTCGAAGTGGTGTCTTGCAAACAGTTGCGATAATGTTTCTCGGTCATTCAGACAGGTGTGCTGGGCGCTCAGTTTGTTTGTACCAAAAAATGCAAATAGGCACCTGTAGAAGACCCACGCGTTTGCGGTCGTAACTATAAACTTGCCATCATTTTTCAGGTGTTTGTAAACTACATCTAAAAAAAGTCCGGGATTAGACAATGATGGCAACAGCTGCCCCGCTATAATTACGTCAAAGGTCCGACCCAGGTTCATTTTTTCTACATCGTCACAGATGACGTTGTAGCCTTTTTTGCGTAAGATGTTGACTTCGTCTTTTTCGAAATCAACTCCCATGACATCTTTGCTTTTTTCATACAGGAATTTGTGAACCCAGTCCGGAGATTTTTCATTAAGGTGAGAGTGGTCTACGCACCCGAGGTCCAAAATTGACTTGCCTTGCCCTATTTCATCAAGTATCATTTTTACCCTTTCGTCATCTATTTTTGCATTCATTACTAATACCTATTGAGAGCTAGCTAAAAAATAGTTGCCGACAATTTATCTACACTTTACTGATTACTAATCACACTTAACCTTAATATGCAAAGGTAGTGACGTTACTTTGAAAGATTGGAATTAGTAGTAGGTATTCCCGCATATAATGAGGAAAAGACCATTGGCTCAATCATCATTAGACTGCAAAAGATTGCAAGCAAGGTAATTGTGTGCAATGATGGTTCAACTGATTTGACTGCAGAAATTGCCCAGCGATGCGGTGCCATAGTTGTGAATCACCCAAAGAATTTGGGTTATGGTGCAGGCATACGAAGCATTTTTCAAAAGGCCGGAGAGATAAATGCCGATATTTTGGTAACGTTTGATGCAGACGGTCAACACAGAATTGAGGACATACAGACTGTAATTGAGCCCATACTTAAGAACGAGGTGGACATTGTAGTCGGCTCAAGATTCCTAAAAGAAAATGACGGTGTGCCAGAATACAGAAAATTTGGCATCAAAGTCATTACCAAAGTCACAAATGCGACCCTGAGCGACAAGCTGACTGACTCTCAGAGTGGTTTTAGGGCGTATAACAGAAAAGCGCTATCAGATCTTGCCATCTCTGATTATGGGATGGGTGTATCTACTGAAATTTTAATCAAGGCCAGCAACAAGGGCATGAAAATAGCAGAAGTGCCAATAACAATTCTGTATGATGGCGATACATCTACACACCATCCAGTGTCTCATGGCGTGTCTGTATTGTTTAGCACTATGAAATTCATTTCAATAGAGCACCCCCTGAAATTTTATGGAATTCCCGGTATCATTTTGTCAGCGATTGGACTGTTTTTTGTTGTTTGGACAATCCAATACTTTTCTGAGGTTGGCGATTTTCCTCCTGTGCTTGCCCTTATAGCAATTGGCGCCACACTCTTGGGAACCATTCTAATAATGACTGCAATTTTACTATATACGCTTGTTAATGTTGTAAGGGAAAGAGGCGGCTAGTTCTTTATAGTATCGATAACAAATTGTGAAACATCCTCACTAAATTCAATTCCTCTTTGATTAATGACAATATGCCTATAATCATACCAGATGTTGTGATCGGCATACTTGTCATCTAAGCGATAAATCGTGAATCCATCTTTGGACAGACTGTCCAAGATTGATGAGAATGTTTTGTTGTTTTCTTCAGAAAGATTATCAAAATATACTCGTGCCTTGGGGGTTGTAAAGAATATGATTTTGATTTTATTTTCAACCAGTTTTGCAGATAGCTGCTTTAATGCATTTAATTCGATGTTTGGCTCCGCCGGTTCGACATATCTGAGAGAAGGTCTGCCAAGAAAGTCAGATTCTATTTCTGTGAAATTTTTGATAACATATACATCCTCGCCGTGCAAATAAAATGGCGTTCTTTCTTTGATCAGGTTGTCAGAAGTTGAAATTCCCATTGCTCTGAAAATCAGGTCGTCTATTACTTTTAACGACAGAAATTTTGGAGATTCGATGTTTACTTTGTGACATTATCAAAACCCATCACGTCAGATATTTGTTTGACATCAGGTGGAGGATTGAC
>SBBK01000132.1 GCA_005240025.1 archaeon | reverse complement strand
ATGACGCTGTATGATTCACCTCAACAGAGAAAAATACTAGGACAATATGGACTGCAATATGTCAGAAAGTACCATTCTTTGACCGCCTTTAGAAGTAACTTGGACGCTATACTGAATGAATCAAATCCACATCTCAAAAGCAAGGCACAATAATCTTTTAAAAATTAAAGTTTCCTGAAAATTGCATTTACTTTAAATCCCATTCCCAACTCACAAATTTTGGCAGGATCAAGTAACTCACCCATGAGATTTGCGTCACCTACCTCTGGATTTTTAAAGTTCAGCCAATTTGACAACCAATTCAATTCTGATACATATGACTCACTATGTAATAGTTCATAACCAGACATTAGTCTTTGGAGCTGGTTAATCCCGTAATGCATTGTGTGGTGTGGACCTATGAAAATAGGTGAGTGTTCATGCAACATGCGAACCGAAAGGCTATCTCGATTATTTATCGCAAAAAAGAAGAGCCCGCCTCTTTTTAGATACTTTGAAAGATTTTTGATTGCCTGCTTAGGATTTAAAACATGATCAATATAATCCCAACACGTGATCAGGTCGAATTCCTGTTCAAATGAGATTTCGTCCAAACCATCACTCAATACTGTGTGGCCTTTCTTCTGTGCAATTTCTCTTAATGGTTGATGGTATTCGTGTCCAACAATTGCATATTTTTCACTGGCCCAATCCAGAAATGTTCCAACCTGACTTCCGAAATCAAAAATCGATTTTACGCTGGTATATTTAGATAATTGCTCAAATACTATCTCGAATTTTTTTCTGTCCAACTCATTTACGACGGGAAGCGTTTTATATTGACCATAGCTGTCTCCTTCTTCGCCCTCTTCAAGATGACGGACTTTCTCATTATCTAGAATTTGAAGAGTAAAAATCATGTCGCAGTTGTTGCAAAGCATATGGTCGAAACCGTGTTTTATAAATAAAAAATGAAAATCTTTTGAATCACATAACGGACATTCTTTACGTTTTATGATGTAGTCTTCTCTCACTCTGTTGGTGTAAAAGTTTAGATAACTATAAAGAGCCTGAGTCAGTTTGTGGCTTAACTTTTCGTCGCCTTTGAATTTTTCTAGCATTTCCCTCCGTGTAAGCTTTCCTGAGAGTGAATACACTTCATCGAGTAGAGAGCGTTGCATAATTTCAAATATAATTGTAAACTATTTAAAGATTAAAAGGAATAAGAACGAATAATGCCAATTAAGTCTCAATTTACATTTTCTGTTATTTGTCTAGCAAAAATCAATCCATGTGATTTTTAATTGTTGAACAAAAATCTGTCGATCATAACTCTGTGTGCGTACTTTATGGTTATGCCTATGGTAGTCACTGCCGGGGAGAGCACACAAGTTTTTGATGACCATCTTAGAATTCAAAAATTGTTTGGCGGGTTCAATAAATCTTCAGGGCTTGAACTCGTTGGTGATGATGCTCTCATCATTCAAAAGGACGATGGGAAGGTTTTACACATCAAAAAATCAGCGTTAAAAAAATATCCTGTTTTGGATGTTAATGTATACAATAATCATTCGAGCGGTGGATTGCTTGGTATAAGCTCACTGCAACAAAATAAGACATACGTTTTTTTGTTTTATACAGAAAACCCATCAAACGATGGCCAAAAACGATTTGAATATGTAATGGGAAACAAACCGAAGCAAAATCAGCAAAGCGAGACGAATATTGTTAATCTGACTGCGATCTCCACTTCGCATACAGGCACTCGTGACGACTCTACTGAAAAACGGCTTGAATACGGACTTGGAAATAGAGTGTATCGCTACGAATGGAATGGAGTCGAACTTGTTAACCCTACAATGATTTTAGATCTACCGTCATCTCCATCTATTGACAATTCGGGGGGAAAGGTTCTTGTTGGTCCAGATATGCAAGTATTCACCGTAATCGGTGACTTGAACAGAGAAGGAATAGAGCAGAACATGGCAGAAAATATTGCTGACAAATCCCTATATGGTAATAACAGTGGAACCGGTGGCATCCTGAGAATTACATCTGACGGTCAAGCCAGTGCTGGTAACCCATTTACAGAAAAAAGGCTTGAAAAGTTTTTTGCATATGGCATAAGGAACTCATTCGGCATGACATTTGATCCACTGACAGGTAATTTGTGGGATTCAGAAATAGGGCCGCAACAAATGGATGAAATCAACCTAGTAAAGCCAGGTTTCAATAGCGGCTGGAAACAAATACAAGGTAGGACTACTGATGTCTGCTGTCCAAGTAAATTTTCAAATTTTAAACTTCCACAAAGTGTTAGCAAGCTATACCATGTTTCTGGTTCTCATTACAATGAACCACAAGTCGTGTTCCCAGTATCAACAGGACTGACTGCCCTGACCTTTCTTAATTCTGAAAAACTTGGCAAGGAATACCAATATGATCTATTTGTTGGCGACATGTCGGGAAACATATATAATTTTGATCTTGACAAAAGTCGCGAAAACATTGTATTAAAAGAGAATCTATCGGAACACATTTTTGCAAGCGGTTTTGGTGCCATTTCCGATTTGAAGATGAGTCATGATGGTAACTTGTATGTTCTCACGTTTTCAAATAATACCGGATATGACTTTGCAGAGAAAAGCGGTTCATTGTATGTGATCAAACAAAATTCTATTTCTGACTCACTGGAGGTTCCATCAATTGATTTTTGGGTTACAGTGATCTTGGTTCTATTAATAGGGGGAATTTCCACATATGCCGGGTTATATGCAAGAAAAGTCCGTGATTAGAAAATTACGCATACAGTAGACATCTCAAAAAAGCAAACGAAAAATATTGCCACCTACGATTGACGCTATATTGCTTAAGATCCGCATTGGTTATTCAACCAAAACTATGATCACAAGGATACTTGGTGATGATGTAAATATTCTGATCATTTCAATCTTCCTGTTCTTGTATGGGTCATCTTTGTTTTTTTATGATGCTGTGGATTGGACATACTGGCGTTACGATGAGGCTGGACATCTCAGCGCTGCCTATAATCTATTTCACGGACAAGGCTTAGTGATTGATCTTATCGATCTGAGTGCCGCATTTAGAGATGCCAACATACCGGTTCTCTCTCACTATGATGAGATCTCGCAACCACTGGTAAACAAACCCCCTTTAGCACTAATGTTTTTGGGAGGATGGTTAACAGTTGTTGGTGCAGATCATAGTAATTGGTTGTTCTGGGCAACAGTAGCAGGCATGATATTTGGCTGCTTTCTAATATTCACATTTTATTTTTTCATAAAACGTTATTTTGGTAAAGAAATCATACTGTACACTATTCCGATAATAGCTACTAGTCCAATTCTAATCTGGAACTCTCTAAGATTCAGGCCAGATATTTTATCATACGGTTTTGGCGTGCTTACAGTTTATTTCATAGCAGCAAAATTAAATTTCAGGAACATATTATTTGCAGGTATTTTTGCCTCGCTTGCCGAGCTATCACATCCAGTGGGATTCATGTTTGGAATTGGCTCTGTCGTCTATCTGTTGGTAAGAAGGAAAATAAAATTTGCTGCTGTATTTGTTATGATCTGGTTAATAATCCTCTCGCCTTGGCTAGTAAGAAGCTATCTGCTTGTCGGCGACCCTACAGTTTCTATAGGCGTGCCGATCCCTAAAAGCTTCCTAAAAATCTTAGGAGTGTTTTCAGTAGAAAAAGAATTTTCAAACATTGTATCGGACGTTGACCCCAAAATAATTCAAGGCATTACACTAATCAACTCCATTCAATCATTGCAGAGAGAATTAGCAAATACATATGGCATGGACTTTTTTTTATTGCTCATTCCATTTAGTTTTATTTCATACCTCAATTTCACTGCAATAAAAAAGGCATTATCATTTAGGAAAAAAATAATACTATTCTTGCTTACCAGCATTACTTATTCTTTAGCTATTGTAGTTGGAATGACATTTAGTGATGCACTAGTGGATATACATGCATTGCTATTGTTACTTGTACCTCTAGAAGCATATCTGTATATGTGGTTCATCACTTCACACAAAGATGTATTTTCACTTGAGCAAAATGATGTAAGAATAACTATTGCATTAATTGTAATTGTAAATGTGATATCTTTCATTCTCTTGTCACAAATTAGTGGGGCATCTGAATCTAGGTTTGTTGCGGGATCGCTCTATTTGGTTCTGCCATTGGCGATGATGGGAATTAAGAAGCTGGTTGAGCTGCCTACTAGATTTGCACCTAGTGGAACTCAGAAAAAAATTGTCGTTGCGACAATGGTTGTGTTGGTAGTAATTTTCTCGTATGCCCAACTGGAGAATGGCAGCGAACTCATTAATATATTTCAAAAAAACAATTCACAGGGTGCATATACTAAATACACACATCAGTGGATACGAGAAAACTTTCCCAAATCTGCAAATATTGCAACTAATGTCCCACACGTATTATATCTCAATACGGGGCATAAAGCAGTTAATTTCTATTATGAGTATACAGGAGACCCATCATATTACAAATGGATAATTAAAAAATTTGATATTGATTACCTGGTCTTCTATACTTACAATCCAAATCCACCAGCAGTAATCCCATTGGGTGATCTGACACTAAAAATTATCTTCAGAACTCCAAATGAAATGATATACCAGGTTAGTGGTACTTGAATTCCTGACAACAAAAAATTTTATCTAATATTTGACCCACTGCGGTCCCCGCTATAATTAGACCGCCTCAACGCATACACTTTTTGAACATTACTGGAGGAATCATGCCATGGTAAGAAGCAAGGCAGAGACCATATTTAGTGTGATAAGGAGAATGCTTGGTGAGTATGTAGTGTCTAGGTACATTCTGACGCACAACAGGGAACCATGTAGCGACAAATTCTTCTGACCAGATATTATGTATATCAACTACAGTTTTGATTCCATGTTTTTTTCTTATGTTTATTGTTGCAAGAGAAACAGCTTCTCGTTCGCCGTGTAAGACGTGAGGTTTTGAAATGAGTGATTTTTCGATACTTTTTTCTAATGATTTTGCGGCAGTGATGAGAAATTTATCGTATGGAATCATTTTGCTCAGAGTTTTACTATAGATCAGTTTTCTAGTATTGTCGTAAACAAAATTTGAGTTCAGTAATTTTTGGCTGTTTAGGTGATAATTCTATGTTTACATCAGATATTTTTTGCACATCATCAGAGAATGGTGTGAGGATCTTGCTTATGATGTTTTGTCTTGCTAGCTCTTTTACCATTTCATATGGCCTACAAAATGAGCCTGGGCTACCATGACTCAAATGTGTGACTACAAATCTAACATTCACGATCTAGAGAACTTGTGAGTCAGTATTGTCTTTATTCAGTTAATTTGTTTTTTGCAACACCAAATCCATAAAATTTTTCAAAATGGAGCTTATGTTGTGATGAAAACTTTACAAACGAAGAATTAAGATTAATGTCATCTGCCAGGATTATCTTGTCTGAACTTAAGAATGGCCAAACAGTATTAAATTCAAACATCATGTGTTCATATGAATGATCACTATCATGAAAGAAAATATCAATTTGCTTTAGCGATTTGACTAGTACAGGAAGTTCTTTTTTGCTATCTTCTATCACGAGATTCCAATTTTTGCGCAGTTCTTCTGTCACAAGCCACCCCACTTGATAATTTTGATGATCGTGCCATATTGGATTATCAATGTCAATAGAAGTCAGATCGCCCTTGCCATTTTTTTGCATGGCAGATAAAATCATATATGATGTACTTCCCCCCGCAACTCCAGTTTCTACCATTATGTTTGGTTTTAGCGATCGAATGCACGCATACAATATTTGCAGTCTTTCCGGACCCATTCTTTCTTTTGCACCGTGTTTTGTCAATTTTTCTTGGATCTCATTCCAGTACTGAGTAGATTCATCAAAATATCCCTTGATCTCTGCATCACTGGTTTTGAGAACATGCGCTAGCCTGCCAGTACGAGTAGTATATTGAGATAAGAACTCAGGGTTCTTCAACACTATTTTAATTTTATTGAAAATTTGTCATCACCATTTCTTAACTAGATGAGGGTTGGGCATAATTCTTTTTAAAAAAACATACTAGCATCCAAGCATGTGCT
>SBBK01000117.1 GCA_005240025.1 archaeon | reverse complement strand
GGATCCTGGTATTTGCTGTGTTTAAAGCTAGATTGCGGGATGTCTTAGTGTCATGACCGTTTTACAGATTGCGAGCGGGAAAGCCTGAACCCTTTAGGGTTGGAGCGTGTCAGAAATTCGTCGGTTTCTAAATTGTGCCTCATCTGATGGATGTGCCAAACTCGTCAATATGCAAAGTGGATTTGGCAGGCTATTTTTCAGCCAGTCTTGCATGCTCGCTGCTAAAGACATCGATCACATGAGACGCCAGGTGCTCAATGTCTAGCATGGTATCTGCCGAGATCAAAAGCGTCATTTTTGCAAGCGGAAACGGAAAGCTTACCAGAATCACCCTGTCTCTTCTTGCGGCCAGGTAGTTTATCGGGCCCAGGGTCTTGTCTAGATCCTTTCGCAGCGATATCTCCGATACAAACCTAAAGAAGTCACGCAAATGCATTCTATCGCTTTCAAGCGGCGTCAGGCCGTCTTTGAATCCCCCCGCCACCATCTGGCCAGACTCGTCAAGTATTCCTGCGAATCTTATCTGGACTTCCTCGGTAAGCTTTTTGCACTTTTCGTCATATGCAGGATAATGAATTCTGTTTAACAGTGGCATGTCATTCCTGGCCCTCGATTCCAATCAATGTAAGTGTCGAGCGTATCCGGTCAATTTTTCGAATCCTTGTAGTGATCAAATCCTTGAGCAACTCAGAAGACGGCGCCTCAATCTTTGTGACAATGTCGTATGCCCCAAAGACGCCCCTTGTCTCCTTTACCTTTTTGATTGATTTTAATTCAGAAATCACTCTTTCCTCTGAACCCAGGTCGCAGTTTATCAAAACATATGCAGTGACCATTACCAAATCTCCTTTGGAACTGCCACCGACAATTGTCCCCTGCTGGCCTCTATCTGCATTTTATACAATTACCAGAAAGTATAACCAGTCTAACATATTTATCATAATTTATGGTGAACTTGGTAATTTATCATAAATGTCAATCAATTACTTAACAACTATTCAGTCTGATGTCTGTTTTTTGAATAGATCTGAAAATTTGCTCGGTGATTTTTCAACAATTAAACAAATCATAAACAATCTGGGGATCTGCCTTATTTCCTGTGATGCCGTACGGTTTCTGGAAGCTGACGCAGTAGCCAAAACTGTACAGGCAGGGTAAGCATTGCCGGTGGAATATGCCTCTTCTGCCAGGAGCAAAAAACCCTGTGAAAATAGTCAGCTTCTCGCCCTATCTCAAAAGTTATTGATAAACTAAACAAATGATTTTCCTTCCTTCTCTTTAATCTGATTTTGTTCACTCCTCAAAATGTACAACTGGAATTCTGGTCTAAATGACTCTGGACGCTTTTCGCCACTAAACCTGATACTTTTTTCAAGTGCTGCCACAATGGCAATCTTGCTTTTTTTGATATTTGCGCCACAAATCCATCAGCTGACCGCCGAGTCCCCGTATCTGGTCGAGCTGATGTATCTTCCGACGGTTCTTGTTGGTTTTGTTTTCGGACTGAAAATCACTGAACGTGCTATAAAACCATCTGAGATACGCAGTCCAATAAAACGCGGAATTGTCAAAATATTTTTGTTTTTCTTCATTGTGGGGGGCCTTTTCAGCTCGGTTAGCTTTGCATTAAATGGTGGGATACACATGCCGCAAGACCCCCTTCTGGAAATGGGGCTGCTCGACTGGACTAATCAGTTTGCCATGCAAAACGGCGGCCTAAGCTTTCTGATAATATCCAGTCTTTCTATTATGGCGGTTGCCACAAAGCGGTTGATCGGCCTTGCTGGCATTATCAACAGCATGTACACATTTGTTGGCTCTTTCATCTTTTTTTCAATGATTGCGCTAAGCCTTTCTCACACCCAGCCCTCCAATTCACAAGTTTACCTGTACACATTTTACCATGCTGGTATAATTGGAGGCGCACTATACAAGATGAACAAGCTCACATCGAATCTGAATCTGTGGGAAGACTTTGCAAACGGGTATAGGTAGCGCTAAGGCGATTCCACACTAAGCTCTTCGTCCAGGCTGACTGAGAGATCCCTGCCCTGGGTTTTTTCTAGTCCAAGCTGCTTTTTTGCGTCCTCGAGCATCTGCTGGTATTGGAACTGTTTTTCTTTTCCTACACGGTCGGAGTACAACACATCATCTCCTATGGACAGATAAACCAGGCCAATGATCACAAGCGAGGCTGCCACAAGTATCATTGAATATCCAACCTTTCTGTAGTTGTGCGGTTCTTCCATAACGTGTCTCCCTTGTGTGGGAATTTATTCCTTTAAATTTATGCCGAGCTGCGCATTTGCACAAAAAAGGAAAAAAGTCAGGCAGTGACACTAGCATCGTGACAATACAGATTCTAAGCTACGAGTTTTTGGGCCCGATCAGGCTTTCCGAATGGGGCCCTCCGATGGACGAAGTAATCTATGTGCTGCTTGCGCGAATCAAGGACACATTTCAAGTAATTTTTGCGGGCGAGTCTGGCAAGACAAACGCGGTAGATTTTTTTACAAAAAATGAAAAATTCAGGTGCTGGCTCCAAAACGCAGGAACCGAGGACAACCTGTATCTTTCCATATATCCAATGTGGAACTCGGCTACACAAGAACGACAAAAAATACTGCAAAAAATCATCTCTCAGTTCCAGCCCATCTGCAACAAATCAAACGATTCTAATGTGTGGGCAGCAAAATAAAATCATGAACTGCCCCTGCTGCGGCGCAAAAATGGAAAAATCCAAAGACCTTGGAGCCAGCATTGTCATGAAATGCACAGAATGCGGCCTCTCGGACACGGTTCTCAAATCATGACTTTTTGTTTTTTACATCGAAAAGCTCCAGTGTAAGCAAATCGATTGCCTTTTTGAGATGCTCAAACTCGGCAATGGAGTGAATTTGCCCCTCAACTAGTTTTCGTAATATTTTGACTGTGTTTCTTTGTAACTCGTCTGATGCAACAATTTCCAGTCCGT
>SBBK01000179.1 GCA_005240025.1 archaeon | reverse complement strand
GGCTTCATGCTGTAGTACAAATATCAAAGAAAAAAGATGCTGACGCAAAGAAGGTAATTGAAAAAACATTTGCTGCCCATCGTTCACTAAAAATGGTCACAGTAGTAGATGATGATATCAACCCAGCCGACCCAGTGGCAGTGGAGTATGCCATGGCTACGAGGTTTCAGGCAGACAGGGGCCTTACCATAATTGAAAAGGTAAGGGGGTCTAGTCTTGATCCTTCAAGTGATCAAAAAAACCTGCTTACAGCAAAGCTTGGAATCGATGCAACACGCCAGCTTTCAAAAAGGCAGGGAGGATTTGAGATTGCCAAAATTCCAAATGAGAACAAAATTTCGTTAAGCGACTATTTTTAATGAACAATGCGTATAAAATGTCTACGAACCCACATCTGGACAAATTTGTGCAGTGAATTTATTTTTACCTCTCTTCAAGACCTTCCTGCAATGCGATATTGAATGCGCGAAAAAAACCAATGCTGCTTTCTTGTACCGCTTTTATGATTCTGCCCAATTGATCTCACAAGTGGGGCATGTTGCTCGGATGCCGTTATAGCGTGCCTCCCAGTACACCTCTATCTTTATGTCACAGATTGGGCATTCTACCACCTGGCTTTCTTTCTTGTTACTCAGAATTTCGCTTTTGGCCTTGGCCATAAAATTTGTTTCTGTCATACTAACTCAAATAATTTGTGAATGTTCTCCTGTATTATGTGCATTTTGTAAACCTGTCTGGCTCTTAACAGGCAGATCTGTTAGCATCTTTTAAAGTTCTAGCGTATTGCCAATCTCTGAGCCTAATGCTGTCTCGATCTTGTATGGGCAAAACATGGGGCTGGGAATTCTGTTCTCATTGTAAGTGTCTTCAAGCTTTAAAGCCTGCCTTGGGAACAATTTTACAATGTCCTCAAGTATAAAATCAAAGCAGCAGCTCTGATTTTGTTTGGCCTCCTTTAGGATCTTTTTCATTACCTCAGAACAATATCTCCCAATATGTCTTTGATTTGGGTTGTATGGTTCTATTGTTCCATTAGACCCTTTATCTTTTGTAGAATTTTAATGGCCAGCTGCTGATGTTCAGTGCAACGAGGGACTTGAACCTCTTCCAAAGGTATCTGATGGTTCGGCAGTGTGTGTAAAACCAAACACAGCAAGCATTCTCATACAACATGGCTGGGTTGCCCAACCATAAAATCACTTTTTCTTTTTTATTTTCAGAGATGCATGTTTAGGCTTTGAATTTTTTTGATAATTTTATCATGATCTGCATCTGTCTCTATTGAGAAAATAAGCAAGCCATCGTCCAAAAACAATGTCACGAGCTTCACCTTTTCCTTTGCAGTTATCATCCAGTTTGTCTTGCCTAATGGCCCATCAAACATTTCTTCCATACTTGCCTTAAATGACGCATAATAATGGGCTAGATCACCAAGCTCCGAATCTAAAAGAGGTTTTTTGTTGGGGTGTCGCGCAAAAGCAATCACTTTTCTATCCTTGATTCTTCCAACGAATCTTATGGAATCATCAATGCTCAAGACACGTGTACAAATCTCAAGTAGACCATGTTGTCCACTCACAACCAACCCCATACGTGACAAATCCTAGCCTACTTGTTAAAAGTCTTTTTATGAGCAAGAAAAACTGTGGTAATCTTCACAAATTTTTAGACAAATTATTGCGTTTTTGCAAATTCTCGCGCCTTAGCTTGATGGTCGTTATGATATTGAAGCGAAAAATTAAGGCCACACTCGCATATGAAAGTGGTTGACTGAAATTAGCTCGCCGAAACTATGTCTCAAACGCGTGCAGACTCGATTCAAAACTGGGGGGAAAATTGACAATACTCCTGTCTTGAGCCAAACCGACATTTATTGTGAATAATCACAAAAAAGGGTTTTTCCAAATCAAACTATGTTACCAGCTAAGATATGGAAAAAAGATTAAAAGAAATATGAGCCTTGAGCAAATGTGAAAAATAAATCTCTGCTTGTTTTATCAACCATTATGGTCACGCTGCTTGTCACATCGCATTTTTCGGCAAGTGCTATGGAAGCAAGCGACAACAAAGATCATAAAGACAAGAAAAT
This sequence comes from archaeon, assembly GCA_005240025.1. Lineage (GTDB taxonomy): Archaea > Thermoproteota > Nitrososphaeria > Nitrososphaerales > Nitrosopumilaceae > Nitrosotenuis. Next base: position 15,013 of record SBBK01000179.1, on the reverse strand, counting down.
GACCGACAAGAAAAAAGTTAAAAAGAAGATTGCCAAAAAGACAATGGAAAAGAAAAAGGTAAAAACACAACCTAAAACCATTACAGAAAAAGCCCCCAACATACCACAAATCAAACCAAAGTCCATAGGCGGGATTGACCTGAGTATGGCTTCACCTGTGCAGGGATCACAAGACGCCAAAGTCACAATTATAGAGTTTGGCGACTATCAATGCCCGAAATGTTTCTCATGGTTTACAAAGGAAAAACCAATCATAGAATCCCAATACATAGCGACTGGAAAGGCAAATCTGTATTTTGTTGATATCCCGTTCATAGGACCTGATTCAGATTCCGCTGCCCTGGCTTCATATTGTGCAGATGAACAGGGCAAATACTGGGAGTACCATTCTAAAATCTACACAAACCAAGGCGGAATACAAAGTGGCTGGGCAAGTTCTGAAAACCTAAAGAAATTTGCATCAGATCTAGGTCTAAATACTGCAAAATTCAATCAGTGTCTAGACTCTTTCAAATATTCAGAGAGGGTAAACCACAACAAACAGGTAGCGATCTCCAGTGGGGTTCAGGGAACGCCAACATTTCTGATTGTAGGCGCTGATGGAAAAACAGAAAAAATCTCTGGACCGCAACCGGCATCTATCTTCTCGACAGTCATAGACCAGATGCAATAGTCTGATTACATGACAGGTGAACTGTGCAGACTGGGTGTGTGCCTTCCGAATGCAAACAGAGCAACTTTCCATTTGAATGTCCAAACTGTACTCGTACTGAATGCTGCTGTTGGTCTGATATTAATTCCTGATCTTGTTGGGTTCTGTGTAATTGACGAGACCTGATGGCAGATGTTTTGCAAGACCCATATGTAAAACATTGAGTATAGCTCAACACAAGACGCATCAAACCCCCTTTAATATCAAAATCCCAATATGTATTGGCAATGCCAGTCAAATCCATAAAGCAGAATTTCACGCCAAACACAGAACAGCTCAAAATGATGGAGCTCTTCAAGGAAATGGTCAATCACTGCATTAGAATAGGACTGGACCATGACTGCTCCACAATGAAAAAACTCTCAACGTTGTCGTATTCTCAGCTCAGAGATTACCCCGTATTGTCTTATTACAAACTGACTGCAATATCACAGGCAGCCGGCAGGCTGTCACAGATGAAAAAAGACATCAAAAAAGGCAGAAAAGTAAAATCGCCATTTGTCAGAAAGTCGTACCTTGTCTCCTGCTACGGATTCAAAATAAACGGCATGCTGCTATCGTTTCCCATCAAAAATAGGGAATTTTCAAACGTTCTGCTCAATGATCAGTGTCGGAGCTCTCAAAGGACGGAGTAAGGGCCAGGTCATTTACAATCACACCCACATCGCTGTCAATATCGATACAAAAAGACATCACCGAGATCAAGCCAGAGGGTGCAATCGGAATAGACAGAAACCTCAGAAACATAACCATATCCACTTCACACAGAGCAATAATGTACAGAACGGAAAAAATCCTTTCAATCAAGGAAAACTCGCAGCATGTCAAGGCATCCTTCAGGAGATTTGACGTACGGGTAAGGAATAGATTTTTCACAAAACTCCGAGGAAGACAGACCAGAAGGGTAAACCAGTACCTGCACAAGATCTCAAAGCACATCGTAGAAGAGGCAAAAAGAACAAAATCGATGATAGTATTTGAGGATCTCGTGGGAATCAGGAAACTGTATCGTAAAGGAAACGGCCAGGGCAGGAAATTCAGAAGAATCATGAACCAAACCGTTCCAAACTATGAGATACAAAGACAGGTGACATACAAGGCAAAATGGGAAGGCATTCCGGTATATTTCGTAGACCCAAAACGCACAAGCACGCTCTGTCCGATATGCGGAGGGCCACTCCAAGAGGACAGGCAGAACCGTCGTAAAGTATTGTGCAGTAATTGTGGCAAAACAATGGATCGCGACGTCGTTGCATCCATGAATGTTGCTCACAAGGGGTGGGCCAGGTTTACCCATCCTGGAGGGCTTTCAGATGAAGCAATGAAGGAGAACGTGATTCCTGGCAAGTATCAGGAACCGCTAATCCTCAGAGTGGATGGAAGAAGCTGGTTGAGGCGACCTGATGCAGGTCTTGCAAAACATCTGCCATCAGGTCTCGTCAATTACACAGAACCTCTTGTTGTATACAAGATAAAACAGCGCACCGCACAAAACAACTCCACATCCCATCAATACCACATATACATCAAATTGAATTATTCCAAAAACTGGCGTGACTATTCCAAGGACTGGCAAGATAGGAAAGCCTTTTACATTTAATGGAACCTTGAATGGCCTTTCTGCCTCCGGCTCCTTTAGTCGCAACCAGATCAAGGCAAAATTCACAACAATGAACACCATGATTATGGTAAATACCGAAATGTTTGCTATTGTCGAGATATCTCCCGCAAATGTAAATGCAATTGCTAGCGCCCCTATCAAAACAACTGCCGGCCACGGCGTATTGCGTTTTCTATGAATCACCCCAAAAAAAGCTGGTAGGGATTTGTCGCGTGCAATTCCATAAAGGATTCGTGAACCGGAAAGTAGCATGATTAAAACCGTGTTTGTTGTAGCAAAAAGTGCAATTACAGAAATAATCATCTGGGCTTGTGGGCCAAGTGCTCTTTTCACAACGTCGGCAAGAGGTGCAATCGAAACCCCGAGCTCTCGCCAGTCAAGAACTCTGATCGCAGATACTGACACCAAAATATAGATAATTGCAGTAATGGATATCGAAAGAATAATTGCACGTGGAAGAACTTTCTTTGGATTTCGTATCTCTTCTGCAATATTTGCGATATTCTCAAAACCAATGTATGCAAAAAAAACTAGTGTAAACGCGGAAAATATTCCATTTGTACCATTCGGTGCATCAAAATAATCAACCCTGGTATCCCCAAACAGTGCAAAACCGATCCAAATTACTAGTGCCAAGCCAGCCACCTCGATCATAGTAAAGATCACATTCATCGACGAGGATTCTCTTATTCCGATGAAATTGACAAATGAAAGAGCGGTAATTGCAAGTACTGCGGATGCCAAAATCGGTACGCCAAAAAGATTTGCAAAGTATCCGCCAAATCCAAGAGCAATCGTTGCAGCCGAAATTACGGCAACAAACAAAGTCAGCCAGCCAACCAAGAATGCTACGAAATTATTCTTGAATGCGTTTTTCACATAGGAATATTCCGCAGCTGCCTTTGGGTACATTGATGAGAGTTCGGCATAACTCAAACCTGTGAAGACCGATGCAATTGCCGCAACAACAAACGAGAGCCAAACCGAGTTGCCTGCCGCACCGGTCGCATTCCCAATTAGGGCGTATATTCCTGCACCAAGTATGAGTCCAACTCCATACATCGTGGTCTGAAATAATCCAAGGTGGCGTGAAAGCTCTGACACAGGTTTATGTACGCTTTTAGAATTATTTTAGGTGTGCAACCACATTCATTTCTGATATCCTGACTGGAATTGTATATTCCAGCGTCATACAGCTAATTACCATACCTGATAATTGAGTTCACAATTAAATATGAAAAATGCAGATAAACTACATAAGAAGAGAGAAACCGATTCCTGTTCTCCCAACCACCCTCTCTCTTCTGATCATTTACAGTGGAACAACACATTGGGTTATGGGGCTAATTTACAAATACTAAATCTTCAATCCAGTCTATCCATCCCTCAGACAAGCTTTGGAACAGGATTTTCCCACCAATGGCTATTCTGGTGAAACAAATTAAATCGCGTGTCATATTTTGAATCGTGTTGCAAAACACGATTATTCATTTTCTATAAATCCTACCTGTTTGAATACTCTCAATTCTGAAAATTGTATTGGGTATACATATACAATAAATGGAAAATTTCTTTGTGAATAATGAAAAGAAATTTGTGGTAATTGGACTTGTGATTGGATGTGTCGGAATGATTACAATTTTTAGCTATGTAAGCCAAGGATATGTCAGACAATTCAATATCTTCTGGCCAGAAGAAATAAGGCAGACACTGGAATTTCAAACTCAAAATGGAAAAACAGTTGTAGTAGGCAAAATAGGAAACAGAGGCACAAATCCGGAGCTAATCATGAGATCTGGCGATTATTCCTATATCATTACGATTGTCAATGGGGACTCAAAACCACATCAGTTTTATGTTGACGGATTTGATGTGAAAACAAAACTTTTGCAGCCAGATGAAACTGACAAAATAATCTTGAAAAGCAAAAACGAGAGAACGGTCAGTTATTATGATGTATCTGATGGTAAAGAATTTCTTGGGACGATTCGCGCAGTACGTGTGACCATATTTGAATAAGACACAAGGAGAAACAAATTGATTGCAATTATTGGAAGTGGCAAAGTCGGATCTGCCATCGCTTTTCTCTGTGGCTCATCAGGTCTTGACAATATAATTCTTGTAAACAGAAGTGAAAAAAAGGCAATAGGTGAGGCACTGGACATATCAAACGCAATCCCGGCCTCTTCATCAATATCAATTAGTGGGTCATCTGATTACTCAAAAATCAAGGACTCGGATGTCATTGTGATTGCCGCGAGCCTGAAGGCTCACATGCAAAGTAGATCTGAGATAATGCTTGATCAAGCAATATTGATTAGAAAAATTGGAAAAGAAATTGCCACACATGCACCTGATGCTAAAATATTGATGGTTACCAATCCAGTAGACGTACTCACCTACGTGATTCAAAAAGAAAGCAAACTGGCGTCAAAAAATGTGCTTGGCGTAGCAGCAAGTCTCGATTCGAGTAGGTTTAGGTATCAATTATCCAGAGAGTTTGCTACAAATCAATCAAAAATTACTGATGCAATAGTGATGGGTGAGCATGATGATTCCATGGTGCCTATATTCTCCTATGCAAAATTTGACGGTAAGCCAGTTTCAGAGCTTTTGAGCGCGGAGCAAAAATCAAGGATCACAACAGAGGTGAGAAATTACTGGAAATGCCTACGTGACTATAAAGGGAATTCTGTATTCGGGATTGCAAAAAATACCTTTGATCTAGTAAAATGCATAATAAAAAACGAGACGACAAATCTTCCAGCATCTGTTCTGCTCGGGGGGCAGTACGGTCTGTCCGGTGTCTGTGTTGGGGTACCATTAACTGTTAACAACGGTGGTGTGGTACAAATCAATCAGCTGGAAATTACAGAAAATGAAAAAAACTCACTACACCAATCTGCAAGCAATGTGAAAAACAATATTTCAAAAGTGATGGAATTCCTAAAAACTAACTGACAAACTAGTACATTCCAGGCTGGTTTGGCATTTGGGGCGGCTGGGCAGGAGCTTTTGAGACGGCAACAACATTGTCTATCCGAAGTATCATGTTTGCTGTTTCTGTTGCAGACTTGATTACCTGTTCTTTCACTTTTACTGGCTCCAAAACATCAATTTTTTCAATATCGCCAATAACGCCGTTTGTGACATCGACTCCAGTATATTTCTGTCCGGCACTTTGTTTTGCTCTAAGCTGAGTTATTGCGTCAATTGGATTCATTCCCGCATTTTTTGCTAAAGAAATAGGAATGGACTCAAGGGCCTCCGCAAATTTTTCTACTGCCAGTTGCTCCCTGCCGGATAGTGACTGTGCCCAGAGCCGGAGTTTTGTTGCCAGATACGCTTCCGGCGCGCCACCCCCCGGAACGAAATAAGGTTCTTCAATTACATCCTTTACAACCATAAGCGCATCATGGATCGCCCTTTCTACTTCGTCCACAACCCTTTGTGACCCCCCACGAACAAGAAAAGTAACCGCTTTTGGATTTTTGCAACCTTCAACATAAGTCCAGTTGTCCTCTTCGATTTGCTTTTCTTCGACGTTTTGTGCAAGACCAAGATCTTTTTCTGTCAAATCTACTACATTGCCTACTATCCTGCCTCCGGTGGCCTTTGAAAGCTTGACCATATCACTTTCTTTAATTCTGCGCACAGCTAAAATCCCTGCTTTTGCCAAATAATGCTGGACAATGTCATCGATTCCTTTTTGGCAGAGAACTACATTTGCACCGGTCTTTGTTATCTTGTCTACCATCTCCTTTAGGATCTGATCTTCCTCATCCATGAACGACTTGATCTGATTTGGTGTTGAGATATTTATTTTCGCATCAAACTCTGTTTTTTCAATTTCTAGTGGTGCCGAAATCAATACTATCTTTGCATTTTGAATTTTTCTTGGCATGTTGCTATTTACAATCTCTTTATCGAGTACAACACCGCTGATGAGTTGACTATCAGAAATTGATCCGCCTGACTTTTTTTCTACTTTGATATTGCTAACTGTAACTTTATTTGTTCCATCCCTTTGTTCCATTACTGCAAGTACTGCATCCACTACAATTTTTGCCAAATCTGTAGCCTCAATTGCAACAAGCTTGGTAAACATTGATGTTCTGGCAATCTTTTCAAGTGTATCTCTGTCATTAACATTAATTTTTTTTGCAATTTCTGATAAGAGTAAAATCGCCTTTCCTGATGCCTTTTTGTACCCATCAGCAATTATTACTGGATGTATGTCATTGTCTATCAGTCCCTCTGCTTTTTCTAACAAGGACCCTGCAATTACTACGGCAGATGTAGTGCCATCGCCTACCTCGCTATCTGTTGCTTTTGCTACCTCTACCATCATTTTTGCTGCTGGATGTTGAACGTCAATTTCTTTGAGAATAGTTGCACCATCGTTTGTGATGGTGATGTCACCTAGGGAATCAACAAGCATCTTGTCCATTCCTCGTGGTCCAAGGCTTGAGGCTATGATCTCGGCTATGATTTTTGCCGCATTGATATTATTTTTTTGGGCTTCGCGGCCGCGTGCCTGCCTTGAGCCCTCCTTTAAAACTATGACTGGAATTCCTTCAGAAGTGGTCTGAATAGCAGACATGACAAAAAATTCACCTGAATCGTATTTATGGAATCAATACAAATCTCAATTTTGATAATTTATTGTCATTTCTATATACATGAAATCACATCATGAATATATGGCAACGAAAGCAATTTGGTTAGGAATCACTGCGGGTGTCTTTTTTGCGGGTCTGGGGACTGGTTATGCGGTTTTTGTCTCTCCAAACATAACTATGACGCCTCAGCAAATGCAGCAAATGATGAACAACCCAACAATGATGGAACAGTGGCATCAAATAATGATGAATGATCCCACACACATGCAACAGATGCACCAAATGATGTCGGATAACCCACAACACATGCAAAAGATGGTACAGATGATGGGCCCTGGAATGATGAATGTCATGATGAATGATCCTCAACTAAGACAGCAAATGTATGATGCAATGCTTGGACACCAACAATTCATGTCCGAGATGATGAACAATGCACAATTTCAACAACGCTGGATGGGATCTATGGGCTCAAACATGATGAACCAGGATATGATGGGTCAAGGAATGGGCCCAATGGGCGGTATGATGGGTTCCCCAATCACCAATGATGGGGATGTTCTAAAGACCATTGTTAACATTGAAGACTTGTTAGACCAAGTTTCATCAGCATATGGTGACGGCGATGCCAAAAAAGCACTTTCTCTGGCCACAACTGCTTATCTGGAAAACTATGAATACATTGAAGGAAAACTAGCCTCATATGACCCGCAGCTTATGGAAAAAGTCGAACTCATGCTACGGAAAGACCTACGTCAAATGATCAATTCTGGCGACTCAACAAATGATATTGATGCACACATCACCGCAATCAAAAAAGAACTGGAAAAAGCAAAACAGTTTTTCCAATAAGTTCTATTTTCAAAATTGATTTTCTTCGTTTGTTTTTAATCCATCACACCAGTTTTCAAACTATTAAAGTGGCACTGAGGATTTCGTTTATGGAGCATTAGACGGCTCTGTCACTACTTTTGCAATCGTTGCCGGTGCAATAGGAGCTTCACTTTCACCGTTGGTCATACTTGTACTCGGATTTGCTAACCCTGGCGCAGATGGCTTTGCCATGACTGTGGGAAATTATAAGGCAACTAAAGCGCGAATGGATTTCATCCAAGAAAGAAAACGCGAAGAAGAGGAAATAGAGAACATGACCGAATCTGAAAGACAAGAAATCAGAGACATTTACGCAAAGAAAGGATTCTCAAAAGAACTCCTAAATGAGATTGTCAATATCATAGCTGCAAGAAAAAAAGTATGGGTTGACACCATGATGAAGGAAGAACTTAGCTTAATAGAGGACGGCAGAAAACCGCTTGATACTGCCACAAGTATGATTTTTGGCTTTGCTGCAATAGGAATAATTCCTCTCGTGCCGTTTGTCTTTCTTTTTGTAATTGATCTTGTGCTCTCAACAAAATTTCTTTTTATTCTACCGTCTTCACATGCGGCTCATTTTTTCCAATAGGGCTACTCAAAGGAAAAATCGTGAAAAAATCATTGATGAGGTCCAGTCTGATGACCTTTTGGTGGGGTCAGCAGCAACAGTTGCATATTTTGTTGGAAACGTGTTAGCAGTATGCTAAAAATTCAGTAGGTTGCAATTTCATGCTCGTTACTATCGTCAAATAGTTTTGTCAGGGCATGATAGTACACTTTTCTTTGGTCCTCTCTGTTGCAAACAACAAACAACTTGACCAAATCCGTTGCAGTTATGATCCCCAATAACTCGTCCTCATCTAAGACAGGTAATCTGCGTATCTTCCTAGAATACATCAGGTCTGCAGCAACCCAGAGTTCATCGGCAGGACTGATGTGAATGAGAGGTGACGACATAACCTGTCTTATCTTGGTATGGATTGGGTATGCATGGGCAGCAATTCTTATCGCAAAATCTCTATCTGTCATTATCCCGACAGGTACATCTTTTTCCATGACTACGACAGAGCCAACTCCTGCGTTTTCCATGAGTTTGGCTGCCTCATTTACAGTAGCCGAAGAAGCTACCATGACAAGTGATTTTGTCATGATGTCTTTTACAAGTATTGGTTGGGGCGGCATTGTCTTTTATTCACAAACTCTTCCTATATGAGATGCTGGGCGAATTCTCAACACTGAAAATCACATTCGAAAATTATGCAGCCCTTTTAATCTTGTATAAAATAAGGAAAGGGTAGATTGGTCCTCAAACAAATATTCGTCGCACTGGATGGCTCAGAAAATTCCTCAAGAGCGCTTGATCATGCGATCTATCTTGCGCGACAAAGCCAAGCAGTAATCACGGGAATCTTTGTAATCCCTATGTTTTCCGTAAATGTGGCAAAACCAAAAACAAAGTTGGGCCAAATGTTTACCGAAAGCGGTAAAAAAATCCTAAACGATGCCAAGTCCAGATGCGCAAAAAATGGCATATTATTTTACAGCAAAATTCTGTGCGGAAACGAGGGCTTTAAGATAGTCACATTTGCTAAGAACAAAAAGGCAGACCTTGTTGTAATGGGTTCGCGTGGAAGGAGTAACGTCAAAGAAATCTTTCTGGGCAGTGTGTCTCATTATGTTGCACACAAGTCCAGTATCCCAGTTTTAATCATAAAATAACAAATCTGATTATCACATCTGAGATTCTTCTTTTCTGTATTTAATTGATAGATGACAAATTTTGACATGCTATTAAATCCGGCCACAATAAAATCATCCGAACCAACGGCGGCGTTAGTTATACACCAATATGGTGTCAAAATTCCTAATGCACTACATGTTTTACTCAAATGCAATGTAACAAAATCAGATATTGTATCTGCGCTAGCGAGGTATAGGCGATGACTATATTGGAATTACAACCACATTAAAACTCACAATGATCCACGATCGACATCATGCAGGCAAACTCCTGGCTGAAAAGCTGGTACCATTAGTAAAAAGCAAAGACTATGTGGTTCTTGCCGTCCCGCGGGGAGGGATAATTGTAGGGGATGAAATAGCAAGAAGACTAGGTCTATCACTTGACATTATAATTGCTAAAAAAATTACGCCGCCAGATTACCAAGAATATGGAGTGGGTGCAGTCACATATGATGGGGTGATATATTGTAGCCAAGAATGGCAGCGCTACATAGATGAGCCAGGATTTGCGCAAGAAATAGCCAAAAAGAAAAGTGAGGTAGAAAGACAAATTCAGGCATATCGTGGAGATACAATCTATGATTTTAGTAAAAACAAGGTAATATTGGTAGATGACGGCGTTGCCACAGGTTCTACCATCTGTGCAATTTTACAATGGTTATCACAGAGAAATGTAAAGGAAACAATTCTGGCCGTACCTGTAATACCGTATATTTCATGTGAGATTCTCAAAAGATTTGGTGTGCAAATTGTCGCATTGGAAATGCCTGTAGAGTTTTCTGCAGTTGCACAATTTTATAGAAAATTCGAGCAGGTACCAGAACAAATAGTCATGAACATACTCCAAAAATATAAATCAAAACAAACGTAACATTACCTTACAATCAAAACGGGACACGTTGCAAGCTCTGATACCTTCCTGCTGATACTTCCTAGAGACCTTATCCTGGATATTCCGTGGAGACCCTGACTGCCAATCACGATTAAATCGACTGACTTCTTTTTTGCAATCTTTAGAATCTCCTCAACTGTATTGCCATTTATGACTATCTTGTAGTATGCTCTTACACCTTTTGATTTGCAATATCTTATTTTTGTAGCTTCTAGTTGCTCTGCCTGAATTTTTGCTGATCTCATCAACTTTCGTTGCAGTTCACCAGTTGATGCACTTTTAACCAATCCAAGCAACGAGCCTGGCGGGATCATATTTCCCATACTTATGATGGTGCATAGATAAATTATGCTGTCTGTCATTTGTGCAATTTTTATTGCCTCATCTAGAGCTTTTTTTGCGAATTTAGAATCATCATAGGGGACAAGAATCTTTTGATACATCTTTTTACCTATTTCACTAGTAAGACTGGAATTGTAGACTTGTGTAGAACCGCATTTGAGATGCTTCCAAAAAAGGCTTCCGATAATCTCCCTTTCCCCCTTGAACCAATCACAATTAGATCTGCTTTTTTAGATCGTGATATGTTTATTATTTGGTCAACCGGGTTTCCAAAAACTATAGCATAATGGAACATGATCCCTTTTTTCGCAGCCAGAAGCCTTGCTTTTTCTAGGAACTTGCCTGCCTCTTTTTTCTGATAAATTCTATATGGCACGACAGATGGCATAAACTCTGCTGGAACAAATGAAATAGCGTGAATGCCTAAAATTGTCGCATGACAAACACGTGCCAGCTCAATGGCCTCATCTAGAGCATGAAAACAAGTCTTTGAGCCGTCCATTGGAACCAGAATTCTTTTGATCTGTTTCTCTACCACAAGTTCAATCTTTTCTGTTTTTACTTAAACATCTTTTTAATTATCAGAAATAATAATCAAATTGTAAAAATCACAGATTATCAGGTATGATAATCACAAAACTGTTTAATTATGATCTGTGTGTTATATATGTCGCTGTACGCGCAATCGTACAGGTAGACGGGAATGCTGGGTTTTGACCCAAAATGGCATACGCATTGGTGTGACATTTATGCATTCTCGCCTTTTCTGTTAATCTACAAAATCATTAAATCTGTTCTTGCATTGTGTTGATACGTGGCTGAAAATTTCTCAAAAATACTTGTCTGTTGTGATGGCTCCAAATATTCAGAGAAGGCAATTAGGCAGGCATGTATTCTGGCAGAAAAATTCAGTTCAAAGCTAACCTTGATCTATGTGGTGGATAAAACACGCAAAACCGACATTCTGGCTGGTAACGAATATGCGGAAATTCTACGAAAATACGCAAAAGAAACCCTACATCGGGCTCAAAAGATAGTTCAGGAATATGGTCTTGAGCCAAAATTAGTTACAAAGGAAGGAAACGTAGCAAATGAAATCGTCAGGTTCTCAAAGGATGACAATTCCGACATCATAGTGGTTGGGAGCAAAGGACTTGGGGCGGTCTTGCAGTTCCTTCTTGGAAGCGTGTCTTTAAAAGTGGCAAATCACTCATTATGTTCAGTTTTGATAGTAAAATGATCTCAAAGATGATAATCATATCTTGATTTTATTAAAAAATGTCTTTATGATCATTTTGTGGTAGTCTTATCTGATAAAATAAAGGAAATGATTCGCAAACAGCAGATCCTGATTGTGGGCTCTGCAAACAAGGCTGGAATTTGCAATGTTTCTCCAAGAACAAGTTTTCATCTGGGGAGGGACGGCTCTATTTACTGGCTAGAGTTTTTCAAGCACAAGACCCTTAGAAACTTGAAGGCAAATCCATGGTGCAGCATAGCTGTATTTGATAAAAACAAGCTTACAGGATTTCAGTTAAAAGGCAAGACTACAATAATCAAGGACGCAAAACTAGGGAAAGAAATATCGACACTAATCATAGACAGGCTAACAAGACTTCACAAACGGAAAGTCCTTGCACTAGTAAAAAGACCACTGGTAATCCAGTTTACACCGCAAATAATGTACACGCTTAATCCAAATGAGCTTGCGGACTCGCCATTGGCTATTGATGCAAGCGATGAATCGTTAGCTGCTGCAGACATGCAATGGTAATTCATGAGCATGCATAATCGTGCAGTCTGTATCTTTTGTGATCAGCTTAGGGAAGTCTATGCAGACAAAAGGCAATGGCTGATACATCTTACCACTCATAGGGAGGCAATCATCGCATACATTGTAGATCATTTTGAAAAATGCCCACTTGGGGCATATCCGAAATTAATCAAAAATAAGGCAGACTACGCAAGTCACATACGCTGGTCGCATCCAAAAAGAGAGTTTTATGCCTGGGCTTACAAGAACCTAATAGAAAACCAGATCGCAGTTTACCCCTAAAGTCTACTTTAGGCGCCTGTAAATGGTTCTGAATTCTTGGGCCAATGAATACGACAGATTTTGTAAATGGGTGACTTCGATCATGCTTGACTTTCCCCTCGCTATCTGCCTCATCAGAGTCATACATTTGTGAATAGTGTTGTGGCTGTCTTCGGTCGCATCATTTGGGCCCTCCATCGTTGTCATTGCATAAAAACAATCATTGAATTCTAGGCAAAACTGTAATATGATCTCATGCCAATTTTTTGCAGTTGTAGGAATGCCCATTCCTCTGGCAAGCTCTTTGAATTCGTTTTCTCTTGTTTCAAGTAACAAATTCAACGACTCTTTTGCTTTTTTGGGCTCAAAACCTTCAAGGTTTTCTAGGATTCCCATATTTCGAAGAGGACCTAGTTTGTATTTAATATTGAAACATGAAAATCATTTCTGATTATCACACTATTAGACTTGATAATCATATTGTGGTCTTTTAAAGAGCAAATTTGACTTCTTAATCATGAGCACGCCGCTTGTGAATGAATTCATGAAGAAAAATGTCATTGTAATAGATGCATCAATGACGGTACTTGATGCTGCAAAAATGATGGATGATGCGTCAATAGGTGCTGTAGTGGTACTGGAAAAAGGCATTGCGGTGGGCATCATAACGGAGCGTGACCTTGTCCGTAGAATAATTGCAAAAGGAAAGCCGCTTACTACCAATGTCAAGGACGCAATGTCGTCTCCACTCATCGTGATAAATCCAGACGATTCAGTCTGGGAGGCCGCACAACTTATGAAAACACGACGAATTCATCGTTTGCCTGCAGTAAAACAAAACACGCTTGTCGGAATCGTAACCACGTCTGATATCGTACGTCTTTGTAGTGTTGGTTCCGATGCTGAACTGACAAAAATTACCGAACAGATTCTTTTACGAATGAAGCCAAAATAATACAATATGGCCGAAATCACAGAAACAAGAAAGTATGTTTTTACCATAGTAGTTTCAGTTATTGGGTTGATTTTGTTTTGGAGGGGTTTATGGGATTTATCAGAAAAAGTATTTTCTCCAGAGGTAAGTCTCATAGTTGGAACTGTCATGCTTCTTGCAGTTGCAATAGTTGACAGAAAACAAATCCTCAGATTTTTTACCTAGTGAGATTCATATGGTATGCCATGTTCATATCTGTCCCAGGGATATACCACATACTCTGTATTTCTGGTCAGATTTGCGTATACGAGTTGTTTTGGGAATCTCGACTTCCTTCTCGCAAACAAGGTTGCGTATATCAATGATTCGGGGCTATCCGCACGCTCAATCATTTTCCTAAATGTCTCCCCTGTATCATAAATATCGTCAACAAACAAAGAATCTGCAGGAATTGTCTCGGGATCTACAAGAATTAGTTTGATGTTTAATCTGTCTGCTACGAGTCTTGACGGGACCAACCCCCCTCTACTGATGGTTGAAATGCTACCAAACTGCATCTTTTTGTCCAAGATTTTCTTTACTAATTTGGTTACACACCCTTCAATCTCATCCCAGTCCTTATAGTCATATGTGACGCCTTTCTTTACCACGTAGTAATGTGATAAAATATTCGATATGACCCTACCGGTTAATTATCAGAATTGAAATTCAAAAATGATAATTTTACCTGTCTTTATGTATACTTGAGGGTAACCACCTCCAGTGTTTGTGCTAAAGAGAATTCTTGTTCCAATAGATGGTTCGGCCAACTCTTACAGGGCCTTGGACGCTGCAGTATTCCTGGCAAAAAACTCCGGTTCAGAGCTAGTTTGTTTCTATTCAGTTAATATAGTTCCATTTGCGGAGGCTCAAATCTTCGATCCAATGAGGTGCCGGATTGAAGAGAAAAAATACGCAGAAAGTGTAATGCAGAAGGCAAGAGCCGTATGTGAGCAAAACTCGATCAAATTCAAAAAAGTAATAGAATTTGGGACGCCTGGAGATGCAATACTCCGATTTATCAAAAACAAGGGCAATAAAATCGATCTTGTGATAATGGGCTCGAGAGGGAAAAGTGGAATAAGGGAGTTGTTTTTGGGAAGCGTTTCAAATTTTGTCTTACATAAATCCCCAATGCCTGTTTTAATTGTAAAATGAGCATTGCAAAAACGCAATTAATTTAAGACATTCTTATGT
>SBBK01000104.1 GCA_005240025.1 archaeon | reverse complement strand
GTCGTCGCCCTCCATCCGCACCGCCATTGCAGAAAGCAAATACTGCAGAATGATAAACATCGCAAGAGTCCAGATCACAAAGTAATAGTCGCCGATAATTACCATGTATATCACAAAACTCCACATCATCATGCTTGCTGCAGGGATCAAAAGCAGGTGTATTGCCATGAGCGGGTATGCCAGTCGCTGCAGGTATCCAAACCTGGGGTTCATCAAAATATCAGAATGTCTCCTTAGCACCTGCAGGTTCCCCCGGTACCATCTTTTTCTCTGCTTGTAGTAGTCACGTAGCGTGAGTGGGGCCTGCGTGTATGCGGTTGCGGCGTTGCTTGCGTTTACCACCATTCCAGACCTGAGCACCTTCATTGTCGCATCAAAGTCCTCCACCAATGTTTCCTTGTGGTATGTGCCTGCCTCTTCCAGTCTTGTTTTCAAAAACGCGCCAAGGGCCCCAGGCACAATTGTGATTGCGCCAAAATAATCCAGGCCCCTCCTCATTATCTGGATTCCAGAGAGGTACTCCAGTGCCTGGCACCATGTAAGCAGGTTTACCCTGTTGCGGATTTTGATGTTTCCGGCAACTGCGGCTACGTTTTTCTGCGCCATGCCTCTCGCTATGGCTTTGAGCGACGAATTGCCAATTATGGTATCGGCGTCAACTATTACCACAATTTCCGCAGTACAGTATAGAAGCCCCTGGTTTAGTGCAGATGCCTTTCCTCCGTTTTCCTTGTGGATTACCTTTATTCTGTCCCTGTACTGCATGGCAATCTCCAGTGTGCGGTCCTTGCTTCCGTCATCGACTACAATGATCTCCTTGTCAGGATAATCGGTCGCAAGGAGTGCCTCGATGGTTGTGCGGATTACCTTTTCCTCGTTGTATGCCGGTACAATGACGCTTATCTTTGGGTATTGTTCTGGATCCCTCCACTGTTTTTCTCTTGTGATGCTCCGGATGGCAAGTGGAACAAAAAGCATCGTTTGCCAGAACGACAGTGCCAGAGACCAGACAAAGACTGCCTGTACTATGGTCATCAGGGTAAAGTAGCCGTCTGCTGCAAGGATCGTTCCAAAGGCAAACGGCATCACCAGGATAGCCACGGAATAAAACGAGGCGCCTTTTTTCCTGTACTGGTATACCGTTTGCGGCTGCCTTCTTGACATGATGTTATAAAATGCAACCAATGCGGCAAAGCCTATTGCTGCCAGGCTGATCAGACCTGCGACGCTGTGCGCCACATAAACCAGGAGTGCAAAGATTGCAACTGCAAGAACAACCAGGACCGGGTCTGGCCGGGCTTTTTGTGTTTTTGGCCTGACTTGTGTCTTGGTAATTTGGGCAGGTTTTGGTGCCGGCATGGTATCGGCGGGTTTTTCTGCCACAGATTTTTTTGCGACGGGCGCGGAGGGCGTGATCTGCGGATGATATGTGTATGCAGTCAGGATTTTGGTTTTGTAGATTTGCGGGCCTGCGGACTGGGTTTTTTGCTGCCCCGCCGAACGCAGGCAGCCAGCATGGAGCCATCTGCCACGGTATCGGATTGATTTTTGCTCAAGCCCAATTTCGGCCCCACAGTGGGAGCAGCTGACCAGATTACGGTTCCCCAACAACAATATTTGATAGGCGTTGTTGTTTTTGTATATTGTCACCTGGAATTTGTTTAATGATAAAAATTTGTTGGTGGATTCTGACGGCTATTTTGGCGCATCCTGCCCAGAACCGCCGGATTTGTGGCCTTCCGTACTTTCCAGGCTCCGCAGCTCGTCACAGAAGCGTTTTTCGTTTTCCAGCATCCGCTTTATGTAGTCGAGTCTTTCGCGCAGCATGACATTTACGAATTTCTGATACTGGTTTGTGTTTGTTATGTGGTCTTTGACCTGTGTTGATTTTTCCTCGATTATCTCCTGCTTTGTTGCGGGCTGTTTTTTTTCTGAAAAATAGATCTCGCGCTCATTGGCCTCAAACGCATCTTTTATTTTTGGCCCGCTCTCCACTAAATGCGACCATTCGTCATCTGACGATTGGTATTGGTTGTAGTGTTTTTTGATTGCCTCGTTTTCGTTTGGAATTTTGTTCAGGTGTTTTTTCAACGCTTGTACTCTGGCACAATATGAATATGACACCTTTGTTGGATAAAACACACAAACAGCGCTTTGCATATCCAAGACATCTGTCCAGCACCACCAATTCACGGCGCCTGGCAACAAGTTAATCTGGAAGAATCGACCCTAGTATCATGGTGAAAGAGGACCAGAGCAAGACGGATTTTGACATCATGTGCGATAAGGTCTTCTGCCTAGATGGCAACATTAGGTCCGTCAGAGTAATCAACGACAGAGGCAAGCTGATTGCAGGCGGGATGAGAAGTGGTCTGCGTGCGCTAGAAGACGCAAAAAAAGACGAGATGTTGTTTATGGAGCTTTCGCTCAGGGTGCGGATGCGGCACGAGTTTGATGAGGAGTTTGGGCCTGTCGATTTTTCACTTTCTTATAGGGGTAAGATAATCTTGTTTAGTTTTCCGATGGACAAAAACGTGCTTTTCGTGACCACGGAAAAAAAGCTTGACCTGAACAGGACTCACTTTGAGATTTTGAAGATAATACGCGCGTGATGTGGCCCTCCAGACATTCGTTGTGCAAATTCACAAGAGTCAAGCATCAAAAGAGACACCATACATCTCAGCAAAATCTACACATTACATATAGCGCCGGGTAAGGGATTCGAACCCCTGAGTGCGAATGCACAACCGCTATCCTGTGTGATCTCGAGGCGGTCGCCGTACCGCTTGGCTAACCCGGCACCTTGATTTGAGGTTATCAGGCCCCCTATATAGCAAATTCAGTAAATACAAAAACAACCAGGACAGACGGATACCAATGGGTCTGGATCTGAGGGGCCTCATCACAAAAGAAAAGACAAGGCTCGAATCGTTTTCATCTAAAATAATTGCAATCGACGCATACAATACAATTTACCAGTTTCTCTCAATAATCAGGGGGCCAGACGGCTCACCCCTCTCAGACACAAGCGGCAGGGTGACAAGCCACCTCAGCGGGCTATTTTATAGGAATACCAACTTTTTGTCCCTTGGAATAAAACCGGTGTACGTATTTGACGGCAGGCCACCTTCCTTAAAGTCCGCAGAAATCGAGCGCAGAAAGCAGATAAAAAAAGAGGCCACAATAAAATACGAAAAAGCCCTGGCGGAAGGTGATGCCGAGGGCGTACGCAGATACGCCCAGCAGACCACAATACTGCACGACACCATGGTAGACGATGCAAAACACATCCTGGACCTCTTTGGAATACCACACATTGATGCCCCTTCGGAGGGGGAGGCAACTGCTGCCCACCTTACCATTACCGGTCAGGCGTATGCGGCCGCAAGCCAGGACTATGATTCCATTTTGTTTGGCGCCAAAAGACTTGTGCGCAACTTTACAAACAGCGGCAAAAGAAAGCTGCCAAACCGCAACACCTACATCGAAATAGAACCAGAAATGATCGACTCGCAGAAAATACTCTCCGAACTTGGCCTGACGCGAGCGCAGCTAGTGGATGTGGGCATTTTGATTGGCACCGACTTTAATCCTGACGGTTTTGAAAGGATAGGCCCAAAAACGGCACTAAAAATGATAAAAGAACATGGAAGATTAGAAGAGATTCCGCAAATTCAGGACAGACTTGCGGACATAGATTATGCCCAGATACGAAAGATCTTCTTGGAGCCAGTCGTTTCCCGGGTTTCCGAGATAAAGTTTGGCACCGTCAATTTTTCCGAAATAGTCAGATATCTTTCAGAGGAGCGCAGCTTTTCAAAAGAAAGGCTGGAATCAGCGCTTGGCAGGCTGCAAAAGGCCACCGAAAGACGCGGCCATACCCTTGAGCAGTGGTTTGGATAGACAAACTCATTTCTTGTATTTCAGAGCATGGCCACAATCATAGGTGAAACGATTTTATCTTCTGACATACTCCCAGCCCTAAAGGGTTCGGGCTTTTCCCGCTCGCAATTTGTAAAGGAAGAATTCGATCCTAAGAAAGATTATGGTATGAAAATCAAATCCCAATACAAAAAATGCTCACAAAGATGCTTTATTACCCCACAGCGTCAAGGGGCAGAGGTTCTATCTCATCTACTGATAAGAAATGCAACAGGTGCAAGATCCAGTTTCTATTCCTGAAGACAAGACACATGGAATTACAAAATGCCCAGTATGTGATAAAAAAAGGTGCCAAGTTACATCTTACTGACGACGGCACAACAGGGGCAAAAGGAGCTATGGAACTGTATCCAGAGATAAAAAATTTCAGAACAATGTATTAGATAACTTCAAAATATTTCCATGTTTTTCTTCCAGGTTCTGTGTAATCTACGAGACGTGACCTAGAGTTTTATTCGTGTTTACTTTCGAGACCTAAAATGCATATTATTCATCAAATACCCTTTGACTTGCAAACATAGTTTCAGCGATAAAGTCTGCTATGTCATTAGCCTCTTTTACATACTCTGGATATATGTCAAAAGCCATCCAACTCGCCACTTTACGTCTAGCATAATTCTTGAAACCAATCTTATGCATAAAGATTAGAAAACCATATGGGATTGAAATATGGATCGCTATCTTCCCAACTAATTCACGTTTACTTCTTGCTGAATGGTTATTTAGCCAGTTTGCTATTTCTCGGATTAGTTTTTTTGTACTATCCTCATCGTTTTTCTCATTTTTGGCAATTTTTACAGTATATCGAACTGCACTTAATGGAACAGCTGTTCCATACCCCTCTAGTTTTAGAAAATAGAGTGTGGCTAGTAATGCAGTTCTTTTATTACCATCGGCGAATGGATGCCATCGTATTATTCCCTCTAGTATTGAAGC
>SBBK01000054.1 GCA_005240025.1 archaeon | reverse complement strand
TAAGAAAGACGACCCGCAAGGGCTGCCAGAGAATTGTCAGGTCCGCCTTTGCATGGGCAAGACAGCACAGTCTAAAAAAAATCTTTGCCATAACAAAAAGAAACATACTCAAGGAAACTGACGGTATATTTTGGAGCGAGGTAGAAAATGCAGTCAGAGAAAACCCCGGAATCGAAGTTGAGGAATACTATATCGACAATATGACACAGCAGCTGGTCAAAAACCCAGAAAGATTCAACAATTCGGTCCTCCTCAGCACGAACCTGTTTATGGATATAATATCCGAGTGCGCATCTGGCAACATCGGTTCAATTGGAAACGTTTATTCTGCAAATATTGGTGACTCGTACGCAATGTTCGAGCCGGCACACGGAAGTGCGCCAAAATACAAAGGAATGGACAGGGTAAATCCCACGGCTGCGATTTTATCAGGTGCCTGGATGGTCGAGTATCTTGGCGAGTCCGATATTAGAAACGCAATATTTTCCGCAACCGAGCAGGTCATAAATGATGGAAAATATGTCACATACGACATTGGCGGCAACGCAACCACATCAAAGATGTCTCAGGTGATAGCAGAAATTGCCAGGCAAAAGCTCAGAAAATAAGAGTTATTTTGTTGCCTCCACAATGACCAGTTCCTCAAAAAACAGCTTCTTTTTTGCCACGATTTCAGTGGAAAACCCCATCAGGCGTACTTGTTTGATTAGTTTTTGATAGTTTGCCAGAGACGAGGTCAAAAACACGACTTTGCCTCCCGGCCTTACGCATTGGCTGGCCGACCTTATTATTTGGAGCGGGACTGCCAGCCCCTCTGGCCCGCCATCAACAGCTATGTCCAATACATCATCGGATGGCAGGTACGGCAAATTGCACACAACCAGATCGAATTTCTGCCCCAGAGCATCTGCACTAGCACAGCAAACGCTGTTTTGGTCTTTGTCCAGCCGATTTAGTGCAGAAAACTCGATATCAGTTGCCACCACAAGGCCAAAGTTTTGCCGCAGAATTTCCGCCAAATACCCCGACCCGGTTCCAATTTCAAGGGCAGACCCTCCCTTTTCTTTTGCAATGTGGTCTGCCAAAAAAAACGTGTCCTCAGACGGGAAATACACATCAGAGAACTTGTTTTGCGATCTCAATTATCTCGTCCCCGCTTATCTCCTCCAGTCTTTTATCTGATTGGATCTTTTTGCCAAACTTTTTGCCAATATTGCCAATTGTCTTGCGCCTGTACGCAAAAAGCCCGTTTACTGCAGATACCAGTTCAGGGGAGACCTGCCTTTTGTGCCCGAGCCGCAATACCACAGAATCTACCTTTGGCTGGGGCTCAAAGTTGCCTTTTCCCACAGACATCAGTTTCTCAATCTCAAACGCATGGTTTGCAATTACCGAGATTGCCCGCATTTGCCTGCCTTGCGAGCCGAGTTTTTCGGCAAACTCTTTTTGTACCATTATTACGGCTAGTCGAAACTTTTTTTGCGCAAGCCACTCAAGAGCCCTTCTGCTTTGAGAGTACGGCAGATTTGACACAAATACTGAGAAATTAGTCTCCGTTTCAAAGCCGTCCCCGAACATCAGTTCCAGATTTCCTGTGTGCGAAAACCTGAGGATTGCTTCAGAGTATAGCTGTTCATCAGATTCTACAGACACCACAAACTTGGCCTTCCGGCACAGTAAAGGTACCAGAATTCCCTTTCCCGTCCCCACTTCGAGTACAGTGTCTTTTTTTGTAATCTGCGCCGAGTCCACTATGAATTTTGCAATGTTGTCAGATTTGAGAAAGTGTTGCCCAAGCCTCTGTCTTTTCATTTTTTGACAAAGAGGGTTACCTTGACTTCGCCCGTTATCTCATCTAAAATTCTTGAGATGATTTGCTTTGCAGGCTCCTTTAGACCCACACGCTCCTGCAGGTCCCCAAAGCCCGCAAACTTTTGCCTCTCCCGCTCATCCAGTATTGCCTTCATGTATGTTTTGCCAATACCAGGGATAAGCTCAAGGGCGTGAATTCTTGGCGTGAGCGGCTGTGCGTGGTTGATATAGTCTACAAATCTTTTTTCATTGTTTGTAACTATAGTTGTTACCACGTTCTTTAACTCAGACTGGGCCGCCGCCGAGATGTGGGCATACTCCAGCTTGCCCAGCACGGAGAGGATTTTTGTCCTTCCCTCCTTTCCGATGTAGATTCTTTCCCCTATCTCAAATGTTGTGTTTGGTACACCCAGTACCTCAAGGAGTGTGAGCCTGTCCTCGCCAATCGCGGTAATTATTATCCCCTCGCGTCCCCGGACGGTAGTGGATTTGCCGCGCGGGACATAGTCTAACACATATGCATATTCCTCATACTTACGTGGCGGACCAGAGCTTCCTTCCAAAAAAACCACTTGCCTATTCTAGTTCCCCTTGAGTATCTTTAGAATTTTTTCCAGCGTTTCTGCCAGGATCAGCTTTTTCCATCCAAACGTAAACGCCCTGAGCTCTGCTAGCGAGCTTGGCATTATGTTTACTATTTCGGTTGCCTCGTCTTCGGTTAGTCCGCATTCCTTTTTGAGATCTTGTCGTATTTTCTTTGCAGATTTAGCGTCAATTTTGGCAAACTTGGTAACATAGTCGTATGTCCATCTCTGAATTTGATCCATTTTTTCTACGTCCTCTTTTCCCAGAATGTCTTTTACTTCCGCCAGCGATATAGGTTGACTTTTTTTTACTTGTTCCATTTCACTTTACACCGAACGGTTTGATATGGTCCAACCTAGTGATTAAGGTTTTCGTCTTGTTGCCGAGGTTTACCGACATGGTAACAGTCCTCCTCCCCACGGAATCAATCATACCCACCTTGCCGTGGTATCGCCTGTGTGGAATGGATTTGTGCTGCCTTGGATCAATGATTACCAGCGCCTGGTCTCCCGGATTATACTGCCGCATCAAAAACGACACGCCTCTCGGCGCATCCTTTGTGAGGGCCGCTCTGGATTTGTATCTAAAACCATGTGAGCGACCGGACGGCTTTTTAGTGGTCATAAAAAGGAGGGTTTTGAGCCCATATTTTTACTTACTCTGATTCGTCGGCTTTTTTCTTCTTTTTTGTGTCGTCGTCTGGGTCGGCAACGCCTGCCTCGGTAACCGTAAAGATTACCTCCTCTTCTGGGTGGTGAGGGCTGTCTACCATTCGTGCTATTCTCTTTTTGCCCGACTTTTTGAAGTAAATTCTGTATGTGCTTGTGTGTGCTACGACGTTTCCTCCAATCGGCTTTGTTGGATCGCCAAAGAACACATCTGGAGATGCCATGACCTGGTTGGTTGCAACTGCCGCACAGTTGTATGTTTCAGCGGTTCGAACCAGGAGATGCATAAATCGATTCAGTCTTTGCTGCCTTTCGGAAAGGGTTCCACGTCCCAGATACTCGGTCCTAAACAAACCAACTGCCGAGTCGGCAATTATCAGCTTGATGTTGTTTTGCTCAATTATTGGTCCGCATTCCTCCAGGATTAGTATCTGGTGTGCGCTGTTGTATGCACGGGCCACAATTATGTTATCGAGGATTTTATCCGGGTCTAATCCCTTTGCCTTTGCAATGGTTACAATTCTTTCCGGTCGAAAGGTGTTTTCTGTGTCTACATACAAGACACCACCGCCAAGACCTCCCTCTTCTTTTGGTTTTTGAACCATGACGCACAGTGTATGACAAAATTGTGTCTTGCCAGAGCCAAATTCTCCATATACCTCGGTCAGTGCCTGTGTTTCAACTCCGCCATCCAGCAGCTGGTCCAGACAAACAGTGTTGGTCGAAATCTTGCCAATGTCCTGTCTTCTTTTGTAGATTTCAGTTGCGGTGACAAAGTCCCTTGTGATCAACCCCTGTTCGATGAGGGTCTGTCGCGCCTTGTTTACTATTTTTTCTGCGGTTTCCTTGTCCATTCCGGTAACTTCGGAAACATCGACTGGGCCCCTGACGAGCAGATCCATGATATTATGTATTCCTGCATCGGTCAGCTTTTTTGTTGTGACCGGACCCACTCCATCAAGACCATCCAGTCTTAATTCGTCAACCATACCGTATGGTACGGTACTGTACTTTATAAAGGTTTAGTGATCCTGGCTTCCTAGACGTTATACGAAATCTTTTCCCTAGCGCAAGCTAGATCCATACCAGTGTATGGCCTGAGAGTCGATGGTTTACTGCCCTGTACAAAGGC
>SBBK01000057.1 GCA_005240025.1 archaeon | reverse complement strand
GGCGTTCCAAGACCAACCGTGCGAAGGGTAGCACGTGATCTCAGAAATGAGCTGTTATCCAAGATTAAGATTTTACAGATAGAGGCCCCTCAAGATTCGGTGCAAGAAAAAGACGAATAAATTTCGTTTTCTTTTATTATTTTTGAAAACTACCACTAACGTTATATTCAACGCCTAGTTCGACTAGAACATGGGTTATTTGGGGAATCAGCTGGCAACGGTTGTGGTTTCTGCTTTTGCGGCATTTTTAACAGCAATGTACTTTGTTATGCCTGCTGCACTAAATCAATTGTTAATGGTAGGTACGATTGTCACTTGGTTTTTGGCATTTATTTGTTGGATTTCACAAAAAGGCACCGACTATGCGCACAGATATAGCCATAGTGAAAAAAAAAGCTCAATAACACTTGAGCATACCACATCCAGTACAAGCGTTCTGGGCGTAAGCGAGATTGGCAAGTTCAAAGAGTCATTTACTGCAGAACTAAACGAGTTAAAGAGCGAGGTAAAACTAAAGGATGACGAGATAAACAGGCTTAGGCAACAGATCAGCAATTTGGAGACGTTGGTACAAATTGAGGCACTCAAGACTGAGCTTGCGAATCTAAAAGCTCTTGCGGTAAAAGAAAACTCCGCAAAAAGAAAATAGTTTCATCGACAGCACTCGCAGTTGTGCCTGTGATTTTTCTTGCAGTTGGGGCAACTTACCGCCCCGCCAAAATGACACTTGCAGTTGCAACCGTCATTTAAGGAAGATTTATCCATCATGAATAATTAATACGTCATCTTAATATTTGACTGCTAAAGGAGTATCTTGATGTTACAAGCGACGGTTGTAGGTCTTGTTTTTCTGGTTGCGTTTTCAACCATGACATCAGCGCTGGCAGACCAAGTTGTGCCACATACTACCATCATTCCGATTGATTCATCAATTGGTTTAGAAAAAACAATCGTTCCGTTTCATGCACCAAAACAAAACAAGCTTCCATGGGGTTTCGTTGAAGGCAAAGTCGCCAACCCAGTTGAAGGCTACCCAGTAATCATACAGATCTATAGGAGTGGTGAGCCGGTTCACTTTGCACAAACCGATGTAAAGGAGGACGGTACCTATGAGTACAAATTTAGGGTTAGGGATGTAACAGGTGGCAAAATAACGCAAATCTTTGATGGCGACTATACCGTCAAGATTTTCAAGGTGGTCTATCTGGATACAAAAACTACTTTGGCCTAGAGGCTAACAGTATAGTCTCATCTACTAGCTCTTTTAGTCGCATCATGCTGTTTTCGTCTATGATTTTTCCGTCCTTTATCATCTCTGCAGTCATGTATGCCGCCTTTGGGTTTGTTACCACACGAAAATAGTTCATCAGTTGTGTCAAAAGCGTCTGAACATCGACAAATCCAATGTTGCTAGAGGCCAAAATTGCAAGGCCGGCGGTTTTTCCTGCAGTTTTTTTGTAGTTGATGAATTCAAATAGGTTTTTCAGTGCCGAGCTAAAAAACGAATTATAGATTGGAGTGCCGACAAACCAGACATCAGCATCTGTGATGTCTTTGGTTGCTTGTGTGGTTGCCTCGCCATAGTTTTCGTCTGGTCCCCGGTAGTAGTCTATTTTGCCATCTGACAGATTGATGAATTTTGTGTCAGGATTTTTTGATTTTGCATATTCGTAGATTGCTTTCATCATTACCTGCGTGTTTGCTGTTTTTCTGGGACTGCCCGAGATTACAACTATTTTCATGCCCAAACTCTATTCTGTTTTCTATTTAAATCAAGATAGATGAGGGTTGGGCATAATTCTTTCTAAAAAAACACACTGGCATCCAAGCATGTGCTTGACACACTGCGGCTTTTTCCTTCCTGTTATGCAATTATAGTATATGGCAATCTGGTACACAAAGACACACATCAGCACGTACGACAATACATTGTCATATCCCCTGACAGGAACCGCAGACAGTCCAAAGGTATCCTTTATCCTATCAAACAGTCTCTCTATGGCTCCCCGTTTACGAATTATTCCCTGCCCCTTTTTTGATTTGTAAAAATGATGTCTCCTCAGACGCTCTCCTTTTGTGTGGCGGTGTCTTCGTATGGGGCAGACAAGGACAATCCCAATCTCCTCAGAATAATCATGCAGATCCCTTCCAGAATAGATTGAATCGGCTGCCATGTGCGATACCAGACCTGCAATGGGCTCGACAAGAACACCGTACATGTGCGGATCATACACGTTTGCCGGTGTGATGCCGGCAGTCAGTGGAACTGCCAGCCTTCCGGTACTGCAGCACATGTGCAGTTTGTATCCGAACACCCAGCCCCTTGATTTTGAGAATCCCCACCTTGCATCGGTATCGATTCCAGATACTGGGATGCGCCCTTTTTCCATGTCGGATTTGTGCCAGATCTTCTTGGAGGGTATGATGGCAGAATCTGCTGCTCCGGTCTCTTTTTCTACGACCTCCTCCTTTAGGAGCCTCTGGCCTGTTGTTGCGATTACATTTTGTACTGGAAGGATTTTGAATCGCCTATCAAATGTCCTTCGGTCAGGAAGTGATTGCAGGCCGCATGATTGTATC
>SBBK01000187.1 GCA_005240025.1 archaeon | reverse complement strand
TGATTGCTGAAAAGAGAGCCCAAAAAGACGCCATGATTGCTGAAAAGAGAGCCCAAAAAGACGCCATGATTGCTGAAAAGAAAGATCAGCGCGATGCCATGATGGCAGAAAAAAAGGCCCAACGTGACGCCATGATGGCAGAAAAGAAAGCACAGAGAGATTCCAGTACATCAACCGAGTCCAGCTCTACAGAGCCTAGCTCTGATACAACCGGCACACAATAATCCCAATTTTTTTATTTTTTTGTTATTGCATTTCACTGCGGTTCTATGGTGGCAGGAGGCTTGCTGGATATCACATAGGAAACCCACGTGACATCCTCTATCTCGTTGGTAATTCGATTGCTAATCTTTGAGAGCAATTCATAGGGCAACCTGCTCCAGTCTGCAGTCATTGCATCGATGGACTCCACCACTCGAATCATTACAATGTTACCGTATTTTCTTTCGTCGCCCACAACACCAACGGCTTTGTCGTCCCCAACGGACGCATATGCCTGCCATACCTTATCATACCAGCCAGCAGCCTCAAGCTCATCTTCAACTATTCTGCTTGCAAGCTTGGCTATTCCAAGCTTTTTCTCCGTGACCTCACCAATCACCCTTACCGCAAGCCCTGGCCCGGGGAACGGATGACGCAAAAGTAGGTGTCTTGGCACTCCAAGTATGCTTGCAACCTTTCGAACCTCGTCTTTGTACAAATCTTTTAGGGGCTCGAGAACCTCCAAATCCAGCCAGTCAGGAAGCCCGCCCACATTGTGGTGCGTTTTGATGATGGCAGCAGGTCCCTTTGAGACACCACTTTCAATAACATCAGGATACAGCGTACCCTGCGCCAGCCATCTAAAGGGACCGTTTTTTTTGGCAAACTCTGTAAAAATTCTCACAAACTCTTCTCCAACAATTTTTCTCTTCAACTCTGGATCTGATACACCCTTTAACTTGTCCAAAAACTGCTTTTTTGCGTCAATTGCAGTAAAATTCACTGCAAAGTTTTGCTCAAACATTTTCTTTATCTCATCCTCCTCATTAAGACGCAACAACCCGTTATCAACAAAAACGCAACCAAGTCTGTCCCCTATTGCCCTATGAATCAAAAGCGCGGCAACGGTAGAATCTATTCCACCGCTTACTCCACAAAGCACTCTCCCATCTATTTTTGATATCTCCTTTACTGTTTTTTCCACAAAACTCTCCATAGTCCAGTCCTGTCTTGCGCCACAAATATTCAAAACAAAGTTTTTCAGAATTTGAATACCGTTTTCTGTGTGCACTACCTCAGGATGAAACTGTATCCCAAAAATTGATTGTTGCCTGTTTGCAATCGCAGCTGCATGGGAGCGCTCTGTGTGGCCAATTATCTCAAAGCTATTTGGTATCTTTTCTGCCTCGTCTCCATGACTCATCCATGCACGCACGGAGCTACCAACTCCAGACAACAGGTCTGAGCCGTTATCTATGGTAAGAACAGAGTGACCGTATTCCTTGTTTGCTCGCTTGACCTTACCACCAAAATTATCTACAATCAACTGGTGTCCATAACAAATACCAAGGAGCGGCGTCTTTAACCTAAATATCTCTGGCACAGGTCTTGGCGAGTCTTTTGCGTAAACGCTTGATGGCCCCCCGGAGAAAATAATCCCTTTGGGCCCAAGTTCGCGCAGTTTTTCAAGTGAAATATCATAGGGGACCAGTTCAGCATATACGGAAAACTCGCGTATGCGCCTGCAGATTAAGTGACTGTACTGCGAACCAAAATCCAATACTACAATTTTGTCCATTTTATCACTTGGAATTTTCAATCATTTTTGAGAACGACCACGTGGCCGTGTTTATTATTTCATTTACCCTTTCCTTCTGCCTGTAATTCTTTATTATGATCTGGCGCAAAAGCGAGCCGTTTTTGTTTATCAGACAATTGATAACTGATTCCTGATCAAGGGCGCCTTTCTCCAAGTCCGCCATGTCTTTTCTTTTCATATCGCCAATTATTCTTTCAAGGAAAAACGACTTGAAGGGATGAATGTCCTCCTTTAGCTCGATTCCGTCCTCCAAGACAATCGAGACCTCGTCTGGAGTCACATACGCGTTGGCAATCAGTACGCCATCTGTGTTTTTTCGCAATGGAATCACCTGTTGCATTTTGTTTAGTGCAGATGCCTTTGTGAAGCTTTGCTGTTTTAGAATCGAATCAATTAGGGCAAGATTTTTTTCAAGCATTTCTATCTGTTCTTTGTGTTTTTGAATTTCTGCACCCAGTCTTTCTTTTGTCTCCAGTGCGTTTTTTACCTGATCGTCGGAGAACTGCATGCCTTTCCTTGGGCGCAGACGGTATTAAAACGCATTCTAGGCAATGTGTCGTTTTAGCTGGCGGTACGTAATCTTTTGAAATCCCCTGATCGGCTTTCCAAGGGTGAATAGTTGCGCGTTGGCTTTTGGCGCAAGCCACTCCAAAAGCAGCCTGCCGCGTCTTAATTTCATACGCTTGACTTTTGCATCACTTTTTTTGGTTCCAGAATGCCTCCCAATTTTCGGCCCAAAATCCATTCCAAACAAAAAAATCCCGGATGCGCCAAAAAATTCGGACAAAAACACACACCTGTCTCCATCTGTAAACCCACCAAAATTGTAAATCTTGTTTATCTTATTTGACTGGGTGGTTCCGACGCATCTTTTGAAATTTTTGGCAATCTCAAGCTTCTCGATGTTGTCGCCGTGTGCGTGAACTATGATTATCGCCTTGTTTGCGATTTTAGTGATCAGATCCAAATCTCCATCCAGATCCGTGACAACTATCTGGGGCAAAATCCTGTTTTTGACCAGCGGTGCGAGTGCAGTATCGGCGCAAATTTTGATTACGCCTTTGTATTTTTTAAGGACGGGAATTGCTGAATCTAGCGACGACCCTGCGCCAACAACAAAGACTGGTCTGCCAGAAATCATCTTTTTGAGTCCAGATAAGGGAAACTGCCTCCTCAACACCAGATCAAGCACGCGTGTTGCTATCTGGTCTTTTTTCCTACTATAGCCAAACTCATCTAATATCTTCCTGTATTGAGCGTTCCATCCCTGTATGGTCAACCAACTCTAAAATTATCTCGCTTTGTCATAAATCATGTGAAGCTGGGTCCGGTAAAGCTAGGGGAGACAAACCCTGTCAGAATAATGGGCATAATTAACGTCAGCCCAGAATCCTTTTATAAAAAATCCATCAAAAAACCAGACCAGATAGCGCAGGCTGCCAAACAAATGGAGATGGACGGTGCAGACTTTGTCGATGTGGGCGGCATGTCGACGGCACCATACCTGTCAACACTTGTTTCGGAAAAAAACGAGGTCAGCCGAGTCACACATGCAATAAAACAGATACAAAAAGCGACGAACCTGCCAATCTCTGTTGACACGTGCAGATCCACAGTCGCAAAATCTGCCCTCGATCTCGGAGTTGAAATAATCAATGACATATCGGGCCTCCAATACGATGGACAGATGCCAAAGATCATACAACAATACCAGCCGTCCCTCGTATTGTGTGCCTACAGTAAAAAGCAACTTGTCGGTGA
This sequence comes from archaeon, assembly GCA_005240025.1. Taxonomy (GTDB): domain Archaea; phylum Thermoproteota; class Nitrososphaeria; order Nitrososphaerales; family Nitrosopumilaceae; genus Nitrosotenuis. The sequence goes on along the minus strand of SBBK01000187.1, from coordinate 416 downwards.
TCTGATTTTGCAGGCAAGGACTTGCCTGCAGCAAAGCCTAGATATTGCAAAATCTGCAAAAATAAACCCAGGCAAAATAGTAATCGACCCAGCCATTGGGTTCTTTAGAAAATCCGGCAAAAACCCATTTTACACAAGGATAAACCAGGACTGGTTTCGGCGAGATCTAGATGTCTTGAAAAATCTTTCCACGTTCAAAAAATTAGGATTTCCCATTTTGATATCTGTATCAAACAAGTCATTTATTGGAAAAATTCTTGACAAAAAAAATCCGTCCGATCGGCTCTACGGATCCATCGCTGTAGAAGCAATAGCTGCACTAAACGGTGCAGACATCATTCGGACCCACAACGTAAAGCAAACAAAGGACGCGGTAGCAATAGCTCAATACTTTTCAAGAAAACTCAAGAAAAGCT
>SBBK01000125.1 GCA_005240025.1 archaeon | reverse complement strand
GTATCTGACGGAGCACTGGCTCGGCAGCCTTGGGGTTGCAACGCTCGTATCTTTTTGCGTTGTGATTCTGATAAAGAAAAACAGGCTTGGTGTTTTTGGTCTGGCCTTCAAAAATCAGGCACACAGAGTACTCTGGGGCGGGCACATCAAGTTTGTCGTAGCCGTGATTTTGGTGTTCATGGTTTACTTTGGCACCACGATCCTTTTGGTGGAGCGCGGCAACACGATATATTACCAGGACAAGGAAATCCTGTACCTTGGTTTTGCGGACAAAAACGCAAGAATCGCACCGGGCGGGCTCGGGATTTACCAGTCGGGGGCCATCTCGTATCTGCAGCACCTGGAGTACGTCTTTGCCATCTCGTATGCTATGATAAACGATGCCACGAATGGGTGGCTTGTCAACCTGCACCTTGTTTTGTTTACGGAACAGGTCGAGGCACTGGGCCTTCTCTGGTTTTATCGGAAAATGTTCGGGCCTGCAGTGCGCAGTGTGTCTGTTTCGGACAGACAAATTAAGAAAATCGCATAAAAGACAAACTGTCAGGATGCACAGGTTACTGGTGGTTCTGGCGGTTCTGGTCGCGTTGTATTGTCAGAACGCTTTTGCAGATTCCCTCGAGGTCAGGGTTCTGCCCGGCTCTTTCAGTGATCCGCAGGCAGAATTCTATCCGGAGGTTTTGCCGTTTGGGCCGGATGGCACCATCACGTGGACAAATGAGGATTCCAAAACGCACAGAATTGTCAGCGGGGTTCCTGATCATCCGGATTATGCGGGAGCTTTTTTTAAGACAGAGACCATCGAGTCGGGGAAAGGCTCGACAATCCAGACCGACGGACTGACCAACTTTGCGTATTATTATTTGTGCGAGATTCATCCCTGGCTTACAGGCAAGCTGGTTCTTGAAACTGCGCAAGAATCCCGGCCAGAAACAAAAAACCCAATTTCCACCGACAGAAAATTCTACACAGTTGGCCAGCGGGTCTCGGTGGCCGGCCAGGTCCACCCAGACTTTGGGAACCTGGAGTACCAGATTCTTGTGTATGATGATCAAAAACTCATCGAGGTAAGAAGCGGGCTTTTTGATTATGATGGTACTTACTCGGACACAATTTCGGAACTGGCCCCATCAAAATACACGCTCAAGGTGTCCTATGGCCTGCCGACCCAGGTTGCCAGGACCGCCTTTGAGGTATCAGAACCCCTGATTCCCCCCTGGGTGAGGAGCGATGCCCGCTGGTGGGCATCCGGTCAGATTTCCGACGGCGAGTTTGCCAGACTGATGCATTACCTGGAAAAACAAGGCATCGTCCAGATTCAAAAGACAGACGCGGATCAGGGCGACATTACGGAAGTGAAATCAGGTGCGCTGTGGTGGGCGGACGGCCTCATTTCGGATTCCGAGTTTGCAGGGCGGCTCCAGCTTCTGCCAGACTAAGATTCAGATAGATCCCCACTGCCTCAAGGTGCGAGCAGTTTGCCTTGAGCCCTTTGCCATGGTGAAACTTGTAAAAGTTTTTGAATCCAAGACAGTCGCAGGAGTCGGGTGTTACCATGTAGGATTTCTGCGGATCTGTTGAGGACCGGACCTGAAACAGATCGTCCCCTATTTTGACAACGTTTCCATCCTGGACCAGCTTCTTTGCCTTTCGAATTGTACCGGCACTCATGGAATCATTTTGTTTTTTGTTGTTTGAATAGATTGCGATCACGGGTTTGTTCTGGTACACATAACGCATATCAACCCAGGTTTTTTATTCAATTTAGTGGAGAGACGATTCAACCAGACACCGGGAGACACCAACATCGCCATCCTTGGGCACCTGGCAAAGATAGGGACGTGGATGAACCTGCGGCAGATAACCACAGGCACACCGGGCTCCGACCTAAACAGGGAAAGGCTCAAGACCATTCTGGACGGTTTTGGCAAAAAAGGATTTGTCGAGATGAGGGAGAGCCAAAACCCAAAGGCCAAGTTCGAGTACAGAATTACAGAAAAAGGCAAGAACTCTTTTCTCAAGTGCGTCGGCTTTGAGCCCGACGTCAAGTACCTTCTTGGCCTGAGAGATCAGGACTAGCTTACCCACAGCATCGAGTATCCGGCATCTTCCTCAAATATCAGATCCACGTCAAATCCAAGTCTTTCCATCATTTCAGAGAGCTGGGGACCCGACACATCCTCATCAAAGTTCTTTGAGACACACAAAACCCTAAAGAGGTGTCTGCCCGAGAGGCCCCTGCAAAATTCCTCAAGCGTCTTTAGCGATGCATGATCAAAAAACTTGACTACAAAATCTCCACGCCTGGTCGACACCAGCGCATCAACTGTCTGGGAGCCAAGCGATTGGTTTGTCCTGTATGAGATCTGCCTGGTTTTGAGGCGCTGGAGTTCTGGAAAGACAAGTGCCGAGTGGTTTATGATTTTTTCTTCGCGGCTCTGCCCTTCAGGTATCGATGTTTCAAAGTTCACGAGGTAGGACTGGCGTATCAGCTGGTTCTCAATTGACTTGAGTTCTTTTTTGTATTCATGGCCCCTGTATGTTATCCAAAAAAACAAAAAAGACAAAAGCCCGATTACAAGGCCGTTGCTTGCCATAAGCCAGACTTGTGTCGTGTGCAGCTCCAGGATGCTTTCCGCAGAAAAGATCTGCTCGGAGTTGGGAACAAAGGCAATTCCCTCCTGCCCAGTCGTCTCGTCCACTACTTTGACAATCTGCCCGTGTCTTGCAATTTCTTGTGAAAAGTGAAACTGGGAAACAGAAATCACTACGGACAGAGACAAAAGCCCGATTATTACCAGCACCAGAGTTATGCGGTGCCAGGCTGCCAGTTTTTCAATTACGTCGTCGAGCTTGGCTGCAAGTGATTTTTCGCCATTTTCGGCCAATGCATCTTGAGTTTTTGGGTGTGTATTTAACAAGTTGTTACAGTTTGTAACATGAGACAGTTTTTGCAAAATCGCTTTTATTGTACCAGTCAACTACAATCATGCAAACAATAGTTCTGGACTCTAACGTAATCATAAAAGAGATCCAGGAGGGCCACATCCTAAAATCAATAGCAAAAAGGATGCGGAGGTTCCACTCCAAACTGGTAATTCCCGAGATTGTTTTGGGTGAGGTAAAAAAGATCACTGGCTCCGATCCAGTAGATACCATGGAGCACGTATACCAGTACTGCAAGAAGCCCATAACGGTGGACAGGACAGGCGAGATTGTATCGGAATCTGAGAGGATTTCTGCAAAATACTACGAGTGCCACACCCCCGACAACCTGATTTTGGCCACAGCCAAGGTCACAGGCTCGACCCTTGTGAGTTTTGACAGGGACTTGCTGCAGACTGCAAAGATGGAAGGCGTCCAGGCGTTTTTGCCAAGAAACTACATCAGGTGGGGCTAGATGAAGGCGTGCGTATTTGAGAAAAACCCGAAGGTCAGAGAGGTCTTCAGGTCTATTTTTTCTGAAAAAAACTACGACGTCGAGTTTGCCTCTGACCCTGCGATTGACGGAACTGGATACGATCTTGTGATATTGGAAAAGCCGCTGCCTGGCATCGATGTGACAAAGCTGGGCAGGCGGGTTTTTTTTCTTTCCTCGTACATGACGCCCCGCGCAGACGAGTTTGCCCCCCTGATGGAGACCCTCGAGATAATCGACAAGCCCTTTGCTCTTGTGAATTTGCTTGCGCAGCTTGAGATAGGCACTGCTAGATAAAGGCTCCAGTGCGAGATTCTGTCAACTTCATGGGACAGCTTTATTGTGTAAAAGCTCTGGACATGGAATGCTTAATCGGATCTATTGTAAAATACGGTACTTTCTACCGTACATATTACTGTAATATACCTTAAGTTTTATTTACTAGGATATGTTGGTATCTCGGCATGGCAGAAAAATGTCAATGTCAAAACAAAGAAACCACCTACGTGTGTCGGGAAACCCCCTCAGGTACCGACTGCACGCCTGTGAATGAGGCACCCAAATGTTTCTCACAGAAGGCGACCTTCTTCAAAGTCTAAGCGGTTCGAGGCTAGAAGAACCATTAGCCCCCATTTATTTGAGTTGGGCATAATTCCAAGCCTAATTTTGATTGATGTGGTCCCCTGTTTTTAGGAACGCTTTTTGCATTATTTTAGTTACACCCTGTATCATTTATTTGTCATCTCCCATGACCTGAGGAATTCATCTGGCGTCATGTACCCAGGCGCAGAGTGTATCCTGGACTGGTTGTAATCTGCAAATGCCTTCCATATTGCAATCTCTGCCTCTTGGTAGTTCTCGAAATCATATGGCCAGATGTACTCTTTTTTGAGGGTGTGGTGGAACGATTCTATGTGGCCGTTCTGCTCGTGGGATTTGCTGTGCCAGTCCGTATGAATCGATGGTCTTGGCATTTTGAGTTTATCGTTTCGTCATCTGCGACGTCCTGATCAATGTGTCCTCTGAACTTCACCGATACGCCCACTATGCACAGAATCTCACTTCATTTCATTTTCAACGAGCAGAGTTACAATAGCTACCCTGCTACGGATGTGGTGCCACCGTCATGGGTGGTAGGGCGCATATCTATTACATTGGTATATTTTATGTAACAATACTTCCTTATGAGGGAAGTTCCGTGACACAGAGTATAATCTTTATATATTTTATGTAACAATACTTCCTTATGAGGGAAGTTCCGTGACACAGAGTATAAATCTAGAATCAAAACTCTTGCTGACTCTGGAGGAAAATGGGGTATCGGTATTTACAACAGATGATGCAAAAAACATCCTAAAAACCACGGATTCATCGGTCTGGCACATTCTAAACGGTTTAACACATAAAAATAGAATCAAAAGAATAGAACGCAGTAGATATCTTTTGATCCCTGCAAAGGCAGGAATAGCTGGTTATTGGGCAGAATCTCCCTGGGTGATAGTTCCCCACCTAATCGATGTCTATTACGTTGGCTTCTGGACAGCAATGAACTTTTGGGATATGACAGAGCAGATACCATATACTGTAT
>SBBK01000090.1 GCA_005240025.1 archaeon | reverse complement strand
TTCGTGCAGTTGTTGTTGTGACTCTATGATGAATTTCTCTTCATCTAGGAGGTTTGCCAGATCAAGCCCGTTTTGGCCTGCCTTCTCAATTCTAGTTTTCAAAAGCAGAGTAATTGTTTGGGTTATCAGCTCCACCAGTCTGTTTTTAACTCTGTTTTCGATTCCATCATATACTTCGTTTTTGAGCTTGCCAAGATATTCTGATGCAGCAGTGTAAAAGTCTGGATCAATTTCCTGAACCGGATCGTTTTCGATCTCTCGGAGTAGAACTGCATACAACGAGTTTACATCGATTTTTTTTGTTTCTGACATTATCGACCTTAATCCTTAAATGCTACGGTTTTTCGTGTATTCATAAAGGAGCCAAATTGCCATATAAAGTAATTCACGGTGAACCCTCGCAGATCAGGTATTCTGCCGACGAGGTCTTTGCAAAAATAAAACATGAAAATATTCGCTTTATTGATTTGCAGTTTTCGAGTCTTGTTGGGAGATACCATCACACGACGATTTCGTCGGCACTTTTTACACCTGACCAGATGAAGGATGGTCTGCCCAAGCTTGACGGCTCTTCAATTGTGGGATTTACCAGTGTTGATGACTCTGATCTGGTCATCAAGCCGGATCCAAACACGTTTGCTATCATTCCGTGGATAACAGAGCACAAGACGGCGCGACTGATTTGTGATGTGTATTGGGGTCGCGGAAGGGGCCGCCTCGAGCGGGATCCGCGTGGAATTGCGCAAAAGGCAGAAGAGTACCTAAAGACACAGGGCTTTGATTTCAGCTACTGGGGCCCGGAAGTCGAGTTTTTCGTCTTTGACAAGGTACACTGGGATGTTTTAACGCCATACAAGGGCCAGTCTTATTCAATCGAGTCAAAGGAGGCACCGTGGAGCCAAGAAGGAACCGGATACCCGATGGGCCTGCAGGAAGGATACTATCCTAGCACGCCCTCCGATACTTTGACTGCCTTTAGAAACGAGTGTGTTGATGTATTAAATGAAAATTTTGGAATTTTGTGCGATAACCATCATCACGAGGTTGCCACTGCCGGCCAGTGCGAGATCGATATCAGATATGACTATCTGACAAACGCAGCCGACGGCGCACAAAGCTACAAGTATGTGGTTCGAAACATTGCACAAAAATATGGCAAGGTTGCCACAATGATGCCAAAGCCCATATCAATGGATGCGGGCTCTGGAATGCACACCAACGTCAGTCTCTGGAAAAACAACAAAAATGCGTTTTTTGACAAAGATGAAAAAAACGAGATAAGCCAGGTCGGCAGATATTTTTGCGGCGGGATACTAAATCATGCAAGGGCTTTGTGTGCGATCACAAACCCCACAACAAACTCGTACCATCGCCTGGTGCCGGGCTACGAGGCTCCAGTCTATATCGCGTGGAGCCCAAGTAACAGGTCTGCAGCCATCAGGGTTCCAGAACATTTCAGGGGCGAAAGATACTCCCATCTCAAGAGGTTTGAGTACAGAGCCCCAGATCCTTCCTCAAACCCATATCTGGTGTTTTCCGCTGTCCTGTCTGCAGGTCTTGATGGCATAAAGAAAAAGCTCGATCCCGGAGATCCTGTCCTTGATGACATCTACAAGATGACAAGGGAGGAACGCACAGAGCGCGGCATCAAGACAGTCCCTGCAAATCTGGGCGAGGCACTGGACGAGCTAGAGGGTGACCGCAAATTCCTCAATCCCATTTTCTCAAACGACGTAATTGACAAAATAATAGAATTTGGAAGAAAGGACCACCGCGAGATCTCGATAAGGCCCCACCCCCACGAATTCTATCTTTACTTTGATGTTTAGATAAGAGGCCTTCCAGTAAGAAACAAGATGTAATAAAGAGATATTGCGATAAGGCCAAATCCTATTCCAAGATAAAGCCCGCGCCTCTTTTCAGATGTGGATGCCTTGTAGACAAGAATTGAGCCGGCAAGGCCCACAAACAAGATAAAGATTCCAATAAAAACAAAATCCAGCGAGCCCCCCTGAATAAACGGATAGAAAAGTCCGGAAAGCAGGGCAAAAAATGCAACCAGATATGCGTATTTGACGCCCGTAATTATTTTGGTTGCGCTACTCATCGGTTTTGCTAAATGACATTAGGAAATAAACGTTTGACGGCGAAACTACATTTCGCCCATGCCCATGTCGCCCATGCCACCCATTCCTGGCATGCCCATTCCTCCCATGCCACCCATTCCTGGCATTCCGCCTTCTGGTCCTCCCCCCGGTGGACCTGCGGCTTTGGAGACGGTAATTACATCATCGATTCTCAAAATCATACATGCTGCCTCTGTTGCTGCAGAAACTATTTGGTTTTTTACGGCCAGGGGTTCTATTATGTCACCTGTCTTCATGTTGTTTACTCTGGATTTCATGACATCTATTCCGGTCCATTTCTCTCCCCTGAGCTGTTTTGAACGCAGGTTAGTCAAAGTATCGATTGGATCCATGCCCGCACTTTCTGCCAGTGTTAGTGGAATTGCTTCCAGTGCGTCTGCAAATTTTTCTGCTGCGAGTTGTTCGCGGCCTTCAAGGGACTTGGCCCACCCTCGGATTTTTGTCGCTGCAAATGTCTCTGGGGCGCCTCCCCCTGCAACAATTGCCGGTCTCTCCATAACGTCTTTTACAACCATAATTGCGTCATGAACGGATCTTTCTACCTCATCAACAACTCGTTGCGAGCCACCCCTGAGGAGTAGCGTCACAGACTTGGGGTTCTTGCACCCCTCGACATAGACCCACCTGTCTTCCTCGATTTTTCTTTCCTCGACCAGATTGGCCGTTCCGAGGTCTTTTTCAAAGAGGTCATCGAGATTTGTTACTATTCTTGCGCCGGTTGCCTTGGCAAGCTTTGCCAGGTCGCTTTCTTTTACACGTCTTACCGCCAGAATTCCCGCCCTTGCAAGATAGTGCTGTGCCATGTCATCAATTCCTTTTTGACATAAAAGGACATTTGCTCCAGACGCAATCACTTTGTCTACCATATTTTTGAGCATCCTGTTTTCCTCGTCAAGGAATGTTTTCATTTGCTGGGGATTTGAGATGTTTATCTTTGCATCAAATTCGGTCTTGTCTATTTCAAGTGCCGTGTTAATCAAGGCTATTTTGGCATCATCAACCTTTTTTGGCATGCCGCTATGGACCACCTCCTTGTCAAGCACGATGCCTTCAACTAGAATCGAGTCCCTCATGGAGCCGCCAGCCTTTTTTTCTACTTTGATATCGTCCTGATCAACTATGTAGCCGTCCCCGTTTTTCTCTGCAACGGCAAGCACCGCCCTTACCACGAGGGTGGATAAAAGCTCGCAACCCTTCCTTACTAGTTTTGTTTCCATCGATGTGCTTGCAATTTTGTTAAGAACGGTCTTGTCGTTTGGAGTCACGTCTTCCGAGATTTCCTTTAGGTACTGTAATGCCTTTTTGGAGGCCTTTCTGTATCCATCAACAATCACAGTCGGGTGGACATCCTGGTTGAGCAAAGATTCAGCATTTTCCAAGAGCGCACCCGCAAGTACTACTGCAGATGTTGTCCCATCGCCAACCTCTGTGTCGGTAGTTTTGGAGATTTCAACTAGCATTTTCGCTGCTGGATGCTGGACGTCGATTTCCTTTAGAATTGTGGCGCCATCGTTTGTGATGGTAACGTCGCCCAGAGAATCAACCAGCATTTTGTCCATACCACGCGGACCGAGACTTGTATGAACTATTTCGGCAATAATTTTAGAGGCCATTATGTTATTTTTTTGCGCTTCACGCCCTTTGTTTTCTGTAGAACCTTCTTTTAATATTACAACTGGAAGGGAGCCTCCTTTTGCTGCCTGTAAACTCATAACGAGTGAGTTTTTATTTTTCCCTTTTTATACGTTACAGTTTTGGGACTAGCAATAATTTCCACTAATCAGAGAATCGGTGTTTTTAAATTGGGACAGCCAAGTGCAAAAATATGGCCAAGTCTGCCTACAAGACTGCATACAAAAAAATTTTCTCCGATCTCCAAGACCACAACAAATGGTTTGAAAACGTCATTCCGCTTATTGCAAGCGAGAACGTGCCTAGTCCGGCTGTACGCGAGGCGTTGTTGTCTGATTTTGGAAACAGGTATGCGGAAGGCTGGCCAGGCGAGCGAGTTTACGCAGGCTGTATCTATATCGACAGAGTAGAGATCCAGTGCATGGAGCTGGCCAAAAAACTTTATCGTGCCGAGTTTGCAGATGTAAGGCCAATATCGGGAGTTGTTGCCAACCTAGCAGTTTATTCCGCATTTACC
>SBBK01000094.1 GCA_005240025.1 archaeon | reverse complement strand
GTAGCGAGTTTTTCAGTTTGGTTTTTTCCACAGGAAACTTCGATCGTTGTTTCTAATCCGGGACAAAACCTTGATGCGATGATTGAGCAACAGAAGGCGGTTGCAGACTCGACTGCAGAAGAGTTCAACAGGATGCTGGTAGGACGGATAACGCCGGACAATTACATTAGTGTTGCCGGAATAGCATCATCTCAGATCAATTCGTTCATTATCGCATCAATAGAAAGCCAAGTTCCGCAAGAGTGGCAGTCCGCATACTTGTCATATGCAGACTTTTTGCGCACCTACAACTCGTACCTGAGGGAGACAGTAGTCATTGCAAACAAGCTAAAAGAAAACCCTCAGACGGATATTAGTCAAGAAAATTCCAAGCTTGAGGAATACCTCAAGCAGGCAGCCGAGCTCCTCATAGCATCAAACAGTGCAAGGCCCTCATAATCACGCCTGTATTCCTAATTGTAATATTTTCAAATGTTGGAAATCGTTAATAGGCCAATCCGTCATATGGCATGCGTTGTCGTTTAAGGAAGGCAGGATAGAAAGAGCACTAGAATCTTCGAGTGCAAACAAGCTACTGGTGATATGTGTGGATAGAGACAATGATGTCGGAGAGAAGGCCGGAGTGCTCACTCCTGTCGTAGGTAGGAATGCATGTATCGAAGCTGCTCAAAAACTCGCCCTGCAGGATCCCGAGGACGCGGATGCAAACTCTATTTTTTTTGCCATCAAAACATACGAGGATCTGGCTCGAAAAGGTTACTCGGCAGAAGTTATTGTAGTTGCAGGTGTGGAAGGCAGAGGCATACAGGCAGATGAAAAGATTGTAACCGAGGTGAGATCCGTTATGCAAAGATTTTCCGCAAATGGTGCAGTAATTGTGTCAGATGGAGAAGATGATGAGAGTGTGATTCCAGTAATACAGAATGTCGTCCCAATTGTTTCTGTGCAACGTGTTGTAATGAAGGTGAGCCGAAGTGTAGAGTATTCCTATGCTGTGTTTGGCAAATATCTGAAAATGATCGCATATGATTCCAAGTATTCCAAGTTCTTTTTGGGAGTTCCAGGAATCTTGTTGTTAATTGGTGGAATCGGCACCATCTCAGGATATACAGAGGAGATCTTTGCAGTGCTGGTCAGCATACTTGGCGGCGCGTTTTTGGTCAGGGCCTTTGACATAGACAGGGCATGGTCCAGTTGGTCCAAGCCAACACCTGCAGGACTAATCAGAATGTTCACGATGGTAGCAGGAATAATCATTGGGTTAGCTTCGATTCTTTCCGGATTTTCTGCCATCAACACCAACATACTTGATCTCAACATTCTCGGTTCTGGGGTTCCAAACATATTTGCAGACAGAGCCACACTGGGACAGTTTGTTGCAGGCGCGATGCCGTTTTTGTGGTTGGGAATAGGCTCCGTCTTTGGCGGAATCCTGCTCAGCCACTGGTTAAAGGGAAGCATCCGGCAGATTACAGACGTCCTAAGAATGATTGTACTTGTTTCGCTGTACCCCACAGTGTATCAATTTACAAACCTCTTGATTCGCAACGAAAGTCCTTTTACTTTAATTCCGCCGTTTCTTGTAGGTCTAGCAATAACACTGATATCTGCCACCTTCTTATTCCGTAAATATAGGAAAAAGAAGGGGGGAGAGGTATTAACGGAATAAAAAAATCGGCGCGTCATCTCACCTATTTTTACAGACTATACACCAAAAAGCTTGAAAGCGAGATAAGAAAAGGCAACATACCAAACCACTTGGCCGTGATACTGGATGGCAACAGAAGGTGGGCAAGAAAAGTTCTCGAGGCAAGTGAAAAAGGACACTATGTCGGAGCCGATGCAGTGGAGAACCTCCTTGACTGGTGTGAGGAGCTTGACATCAAGATTATCACGCTATACGTTTTATCAACTGAGAACCTAGACCGCACAGATGACGAGCTGGAATATTTGTATCGGCTCATTCATCAAAGACTTGAAAAACTCTACGTCGATCCCAGGCTTCACAAAAACAAGATGCGCGTAAAGGCAATGGGAAGAACCGAATTGTTGCCGGATTTTATAAATGATGTTCTGCAGAGGTTAGACGATTTAACAAAAGGATATGACAGGCATTACCTCAACATCGCAATCGCATATGGAGGGCAAAATGAGCTTGTGGATGCGGTGAAAAAAATTGCTGTGAGAATCAAGGATGGCAGCATGGATGTAAAAGACATCAGCAAGGACATAATTGAGGCAAATTTGTACACAGCGCACCTCCCACAACCGTCTCCAGATTTGATACTCAGGACATCAGGAGAGCAACGAATGAGTGGATTTTTGTTGTGGCAAGGCGCATACAGCGAGCTTGTTTTTATGGACATCATGTGGCCGGAATTTAGAAAGCTGGATCTTCTCAGAGCAATAAGAATTTTTCAAAAAAGGGATAGAAGGACAGGTAAATAAATGGAAAAACCCTTTGACGAGACCTCGGCCGGAATCATTTTATTTTGCGAAAATTCAGATACCAGGCTTTTTTTACTGCTGCACTACCCATCCGGACATTGGGATTTTGTAAAAGGTAGAATAGAAAAAAACGAACAGCCAAAAGATGCGGCCCTACGGGAAGCAAGAGAGGAAACGGGCATAACAGACATAGAGTTCATAGTTGGTTTTGAGGAGAGGATACGCTACAACTACCGGCTTGACGGAAAAACCATACGAAAACAGGTTATTTTCTTTTTGGCAAAAACAAAAACCATTGACATCAAAATTTCTGATGAACATCTGAGCTACGTGTGGCTTGAATTCGATGATGCGCTTGAAAAAACAACATATCAAAATGCAAAAGAACTGTTGAAAAAATCCTGGAGTCTAGTTTCTTCCAACTAGCTCAAACAGGGATCTGGCAGCTTGCTTTGGGTTTTGTGCATTTAGAATTGTCCTTCCAACTATCAGGTAGTCAGAGCCTGCCCCGATTGCTTTTTGCACATCGCCCCCCTGGGTACCTATCCCAGGCGAGTAAACTTCGAGTTTTCCACCAGTTTTTTGCTTGCAAAACTCGACTATTTGCGGATATGTGGCCCCAACAACGATTCCGTCTGTGCTCATTTTTGCTGCCCAATCCAAGAATAACTTGTAAATGCTTGTCTTCTTGGACCCCATCTCCACTGGCAGCTCATATGTTATTTTTGCTTCAGGCGAGCTCATGTGACACAACGAGATCACTCCGTTTTTGCTTTTGTGGGCAAACTCCACTAGGCCTTCAAGGCTTGCTGGCCCCATCATTGGATTTACTATTACTGCGTCAAATCCAAGATCCCACAAGGTCTTTGCTGTGACAAAGTTTGTGTTACCAATATCATTTAGTTTGATGTCCGCTATCACCTGCAGGTGTGAGTCATGTGCTTCCTTGTTTATTTTGATTATTTGTTTTTGACCAAGTGGGAGCAAAAGATGGAAGTTTAGCTTGATGGCACACAGATACCTGCCCAGCGTTTTGATATTGCCGAGTGTTCTTGACTCTAGTTTTTGTGTATCTGCGTCATAATCATTTGCAAGAATTAATGGGCTTTTTTCTGAGGCGATTTTTTTTATCCGCGCTTTATAACTAGTCATAATTGATTAGAGGGTGAGGCTCCTTTAGTTTTATTATCTTGATGTACGAATATCCATGTTCGTTCAGGTTGTTGGTAAAAACTGGAACGTTTCCGTTGTGCATCGAGTACTTGAGGAATGGTTGCTGCGGTTCTGCGGCAAGCACTACATGGCAAAAGTATGAAGGGCCCTCCTCATTGAAGTTCATGAAAACGCCTAGAACCCACCGGTCTTTTTTAGGAAATGCAAACAATGGAAAAGGCGCCTCATCATACCCGTAGCTTAACTTTGCCAGACTGGCAAGATCCTCGAGTTCTATCAATTCGTACTTTTCGGGCTGGATGTCCTGATTTTGTCTCAGTGATGGAGGCAGTGATTTGATTTTAATGATTGGCGAGTAAAGCTTTGTAGGCTCAGATACTGCGTCAACCACATTTGCCTCCTCCTTTCCGTTCCTAAAGCCATAGGAGAGATAGTGGCCGTTGTTCTCTATTGGTACATAGTAGATTATTGGTCGTTCTTTTAGCAAATCCATTTGAATTGAGAGGATTTTGTTGCCGTTGTGCTCATGAAGAAACGATACGCGTGGAATTCTCTCCAGTGCGCAAACTAGGCGCGAAAATTCCAAGTGCGAGGCCACCTGGATATAATTTGGAGGTTTTGTGTTTTCCACAACTAGAATAAAATTATTGGCAAATTAAAGTTTAGGGTGTTTTTGAAATTAGCGCAGGTCGATTATGTCGTTTACTCCAGCACCAGTACCAATCAGTGTAACAGGCACATCTGTGGCGTCTTCAATTTTTGTTATGAATGATTTCGCTTGGTCGCTTAGAGCCTCAAAGGAATTTTTGTGCGCGCAGTCTGGAAACAATACGTCTAGCTTGGTGAGTCCTATCTGGGTTGCGGAGTTTAGCATGATTGCACGCTTGGCCAATTTAAAATCAAACTCTGCGGCACGCCTCTGCCTGCCTGTCACTGTTCCCACCTCAGACCATCCACGCCTAACAACCTCTTTGGCATCAAGTTCGTTTTCAAGCAAGCCTTCACCTACACGCGTTACATAAGACTTGAAGACAACCATCACGTCGTCAACATTTTTTGGGCCGATGCCAATGTCCGCACATATACCTGAGGCGGTAACATCCTTTGAGGTTACAAACGGATATGTGCCGTGCCACAGAGACAGAAAGGTCCCCTGCGTTCCCTCTACCAGAACAGTCCGGTCATGCTCCAAGGCCAGATTGACCTCGCCTGTCACGTCAGCAAGGTAAGGCTTGAGTGAGTCTATCTCCTTTGCCAGTCTGAGAGTACGCATGGCGCGGTCTGCATTTGCAGGCCCCGTTCCAGAGCCGGTGCTGCCAATCTTTTCCCTGAGCCTGCCTGCAGAATCAGCCTCGGTATGGGTCTTTTCGATTATCCCGCAATTAAAGTCGATGAATGTTCTTTTTGCCACATCAAACTCTGCTATTTCTTTGTGTAAAACATCAGGATTGATAACGACGCCTGGGCCAATCATCAGTTTTGCTTCCTTGTTGAGAAAGCCGCTTGGCAGCATCCTGACTTTGTATTTTTTGCTGTCATCCTGTATTGTATGACCTGCGTTTGGACCGGCACCCCCCCTGACTACGATGGCGGGCTTGTCTTTTTGCGCAAGATACGAGATGATCTTACCTTTTCCTTCGTCACCGAAAAACCCGCCCACCACTATTATCGAGGCCACGACTGGGTCACGAATGCGACTAATTTAAGCCAAGTCACCAGAATCAAGCAGAACCTTAGCCCGTGGAAGATCAAAAATAGAATTTTAATGAACCCCCTGCCCGTGATCTCTTGTGTCCCATCCAAATTATGCTGGAAACATAATTGTAATCTTGGCAAACCTGCCGGATTTTCTCAGAAAGCCGATTTTACAAAAACGCATGGAGGAGTTTTTTACATTATCTACCCCGGACAGAGCAGAAATGATTAGCAATGCCTTAGAGGCCGGTCCTACAATTCCATTTCCAAGCTTTGCCAAGCTTTTTACCACTTGGCTCGATACCATTGCAGGCATCTCAGAAGAGAAAAGAGCCACAATATTTTCTGCCTATATTTACGAGATCATATCTAATCCACAAAAGCTCATACCGTATAATTTGGATGGGATATGGGAGATCTTTGTTTCATTGGAGATGCAAAAAAAGGAGACCATTGCAAATTCCCTCCGCCACATCATATCAGGACTAGATTCTGAACAAAAACGAAGACTGAGTTTGATAATTCCTCAGAATGCCAAGACACATATAGGAATTTAGGGGGCCGGCTGGTCTGGCTTTCGGTTGTTCTCGTTCGTAAAGTCGATCATGTCCCCCTGAGGAGACAGTACGCCTACGAAAATCTTTTCGTTCTTTTTGAGCAGCTTTCTGTGCTCTGGCAGCGACATATCCAGCCGCAACTCGTTCATGACCATTATTCGATATGTTTTCCACTCGGCCCAGCACTTTGTGCAGCACGGATAGGTTTGTGCCGCCGGATCCGGCTGATCAGAATCTGAGATTTCGGATTTGCATTTTGTGCAAATTCTGGCCATGATTTTGTCCCTTTTGTTGTCAATTTATTCTTTGAGCAGGCATTTATTGGAATGTCGCTTTGCTCCCTCCATCTATAAATAAGCAAAACAAGCTAAATGGTTTTGTGAAGATCAGGTGTCCAAAGTGCAAAGGTTCGGCAGAACTCGAACCAGATTTTTCGCTGGTACGATGCCAGGACTGTGACTTGGAGATGACTTATGGCGAATATGTCAGATATATCGCACACAGTGATGTTGTATATTCTGACATTTTGGGAGACTACACAGGTGCGACGGCAGGACAAAATGCCGGGACGCTAGACGAGTGGGATTAACTTTTAAAATCATGCAGGAGCATGGCTAACAATGGCAGAACTATTTTTCCTTGAGAGTATTCTAAACATAGTTGGTTTTGTGGTGGGTGTTGTCATAGGTTCGATTTCTTACATTGGTTTTAGAAACACCGGTAGTCCGACATTGTTCAGGCTGACAGTTGCGTTTTTTACAATAGGCATTGGCTTTATCATCATGTGGCTTGGGCAAACACTTGATATGATTACATACGGTGCAATACAGCCAGAACAATGGATGCAAACTCTCGGCATAGGTGTACAGACCGTCGGTTATTTTTTTATCGCATTTTCGCACACCATAAAATCATTCTTCCCAAAATCAAGTTATCTCCGTTCGGTGGGGATGTTTCCTTTGTTTTTGATTTCGTTTATGTCTATTGCAAACATTGTCAGGTCGATTTCGTTCATCCTGCTTGTGTATGGCGCAATAGAGACCATCATGTCATATTTTGAGAGCAGAAGGCGAACTGTGATTTTGGTGGCTGCAGGCCTTGGAGCCCTTGCCTTTGGAGAGTTTCTTGGATGGTATTATTTTGTTTTCCCCCAATCAGTCCTTAATTTGATATCAATTACGACAAAGATCACAGGCTTGATTTTGCTCTTTGTTCCTGTAACCAAGGTCCCCCTTACCAAGATCAAGTTTGACGAGAACCTGGACGACGCCTAAATTCATGGCATTAACATTAGTTTGTCAAAAAAGTTTATCCCGTCAATATATTGAACAATTACGACACCATTACTTTGCAGATAATGTCAGCTACGTACAGGACACATATGAAAATAATTGGAGATATCCTTACTACCACCAGGGATAACCTGCCAGACGAGCACGGCGCAAGCATCACATATCTGATACGTAGGGCCAACATCTCTCATGGGAGAATTTCCAAGATCCTTGGTACGCTTGTTTCGCAAGGCCTTTTAGAGCAGACGAATTCCGGTGGTGCATGCAAATACAGGATTAGTAATGTTGGCAGGGAGTTCCTGCAGGCGTACAACACATTTAACAAATTTGCAGACAGTTTTGGCCTAACAATTTAGTCAAAATTCTCATCATCCATTTCATCCTCAAAATCATCCTCAAAATCATTCTCACCTGGTTCTGAGACCATAAAGGCCTAGATCGCATTTTCATTATTTAATTCTTCGAAATTGCCGATAAGATATAATGCCGCAATCACCCCAATCAATAATTGAATCTGATCGTAACCTGTGCAAGGCATTTTGAAGACGAAACAAAAGAAGAGATGAAAGGCATTTTGGGTGATCTTGGCGACCCCGTACCAGACATACACATCACAGAGCTGTCGGGAGTTTTGACAGTACAAACTAGCTTGAACACCTCCCAAATAATAAAAAAGATCCGTTCCAAGTTGGAAGACGAGCCATGGTCTATAAGATACACAATGCGGGTTATTCCAATATTTCAAACAGTCAAGACAGATGTCCAGGAGATTACAAAGGCTGCAGTCAGGCAGATGCAGAAAATGAAACACAACGAAACATATCGCATAACGATTGAAAAAAGGAATTCTGGCATTTCGTCAGGTCAGATAATTGACAGTGTTGCAGACAAGATAGAAAACAAGGTCTCCTTGGAGAAATTTGATTGGATTGTTTTAGTTGAGATTCTCGGAGGGATCAGCGGCGTCTCGATTCTAAAAGAAGAGGATGTTTTAAGCGTAAATAAAGCCAGAAGGTTATTGGAATAAGACCGTAGCCCTTTCCACCATCAGGTCTTCAAGGGCGGTTTTTGAGATGGTTGCGCCAAAGTGCTTTTTTGAAATGCCAAATTGTTTTTGCAAAAACTCGGCATTTCTTTTATAGTCAACACCAGACGCCAGATGCGGCGTAATAAAATCAGCCAGCTCCACCAGTGATCGTTTTGTGCCAATTGCCACAATAACAAAATTTGAGTGTTTTTTTATCCCTGCTGTTTTTATTGCTTGAGATATTTGTGTGGTTACCGCAAACCTTAGCAAGATGTCGGTTTGAAGTTTTTTTGAAAGGAGTTGCCTGTGTTTTTGTGCATAAAGCGATACGGCGATAATTTTTTTTGCGTGGGCATAACCAAGAATACATTTTGGAGATATCGCCTCAATAACCAAATGAGGAAATTTTTTTCTGACTAGAACAACAAGGTCATAGTTTTTTTCTTCGTCATATCTGACATTAAATAATCCCACCGATTTGCCATAAACTTTGAATATTTTCATTTGTTTCCACCGTGAATGATCGGTATTATGCTTACCACGTCCCCAGCACGCGTAATGGTGTCCATGTCATTGAGTGCAGACGTGTCAACACCATTTACAGCAACAAGAATGTTTTTTGTATCAAGGTCAATGGCGTCCTGCTGTTTTATCGACAGAAGATGTTTCAATAAATCTCGGATTGTCACGTAATCCAGCTTGACTGAGATCAGATCTGTGCCAAAGGATTTTTTTGCTCCCCCAAAAAACTTGACTGTAATCAATTCAGTCCGATTCTGGGTTTTGATTTTCCACAAGGATTTCTTGTGGGGTGTTTTCTTCGTCTTGGATGTTTTCTGTGGCATCTTCTTGAATCTCCTCGGTGTTTTGTGCATCTGCCTTGAAATCCACTTCGCGTTTGATGTGTTTTGTAATGTAGCCTGCCATCTCATTTTTGAGGCCCTTTGAGCGAACTATGGCCAGCTGCGTCAATGTTTTTTTATTTTCCGCAAAATCTGTGGTAAACTTGTCATGGTATTTTTCAAGAACTTGATTCGACAGTCGTTTTATTCTATCCACACTCGAGGTTAACCCTGAGGGTATATTATACCTATAAGTCATTGATTGGGGTCATAACGTAGCTAAACGCAATTTGAATTTGCTACCTAGATTCCAAGATAATTTGTTGAATTTTGTTCTAATAATGATACTGTCTCATCATATGTCTGGCCAAATATTTTTGCGATGCAAAAAACCACGCTTGGGATAAAGCTCACGTGCGCAGCCTTCATACCGAAGCAGTGAGAAAATTTGACAGGCCCGTCGGTTTCGACCAGAAGCCTGTTCTTTTCTGTATTTGAAACCAAGACTTGTTTGTCTTTAGAGTAAACAGTCGCCGGCCCATATGAAACAAAACAGCCGAGATCAGTTGCCGTGTTGAGTTGTTTTTTACTTCCGTCAAACCAGTGTAGCAGAAATCCAGATATTCTGTATGACGGTATGATTTGAAAAATTTCATCCAGTGTTCTACGTGAGTGGACCGAGACTGGTTTTTTTAGCGCCTCAGCCTCTTCGAGTAGTTTTGTAAAGACCATCTTTTGCCTTGCAAATTGTTCTGTACTCGAGGCATAGGTTTTATCAAGGCCTATTTCTCCTATTCCACAAATGCGATCCGAGTTTTTGCGGATTAATCCAATGTTTGACTCCAGGTCGTCGAATGCCTTTTCGGGATGGATTCCTACAAATGGTAAAACAAGGTCGCTTTTTTGTGCCAGATCAAGTGTATTGTTGGACGAAACATTGTCCACAGAAACGGCACATGCCTTGATTTTCATCTTTCTCATCGAGTTGATGATTAGGTCCATGTCGCCTACGTATTCCGGATCCGACAGGTGCACATGGGCGTCAAAAAGCCAAACCACGGCATTATTCGTCAACACAGATACTTAAGTATGCAGAAATCCATTACGTTGTAGAATTTTTTCACTCATAATCCTTTATCAGAGGAACGTTTTGTTTCATTCATGAAATCATCAGAACTTGGGCTTTCTGCAATGTATAGAATTCTCAAAAAGGCCGGGGCAGAACGGGTAAGCGATGAATCGGCAGACGAACTCAGGAGGATTTTGGAGGAGATAGCCTCTACAATAGCAACAAGCGCGGTTGAAATGTCAACTCATGCGGGAAGAAAGACTATTCGCGGTGAGGATGTCAAGCTCGCATCAAAGTCATTTCTCAAATCCTAATCTAAAGAGTTTAATTCATGTTGAATTGACTTTTTTTCTACTGGTGAGGTGGCAGAGCGGCTATGCGTTCGCCTGCAGAGCGAATCTATAGGGGTTCGAATCCCTTCCTCACCTTACTATCGCTTTGCCTTCCATCCACGGGTGTAGTTTACAAAAATAGTGAAACGTGCCAGTATCCTCAAACGTGTAAGAAAATCTTTGAGCCGGTTCCAGCTGACCGCTATCAAACAGCCCGTCGCTTTTTCCATAATATCCGCTTGTGACAGTATGAAATGCCGAGTCGTCATTTATCCATGTCACTACCCCTCCAGATGGGAGTGTGATTTGTGGCGGCACGTAACACGTATCGGTACTTTCACAGCCAGGTCTAGACGATGACATCGTAATTGATACAGTGTGTATTGGAAGAGATTCCTCTACTTTCAAGGTTTGATCCCAGTCCACACCTGCAATT
Source organism: archaeon (assembly GCA_005240025.1). GTDB lineage: Archaea > Thermoproteota > Nitrososphaeria > Nitrososphaerales > Nitrosopumilaceae > Nitrosotenuis. The sequence continues at coordinate 5,381 of SBBK01000094.1, read as the reverse complement.
GCCATTACACCAATGGCAGCTATGATCGCAGCAGACACCAATAGAATCTTTTTTGTCATCAGCATTTCCAAGTTGTGCGATTTTATTTTTGTTGGCTTTTGTTTTGTTACATCAAATGGGATGTTTTTCCCGTGGATGCATCAGGACCCCAGTCCCACGGATTGCCACTGGAAAGATCCCTCAGTTTTGCCGTCCCAAATATCTGGTTTAAGACGGCGGTTTGGTTATTACATAATAACCAGCTTTACTAAATACAGTCCGGCAAAGACAGTGTGTGGCAGAAAAAATCCCGGGTTTGCTAGAGTACATTCCTGGATCTCAGTCCCTTTTGATGCAGAAAAAAAATGAGCAGCCGCTTGAAGGCTTTTCCGAGAACATCAGAGACAGCCTAGTCGAATATACCGAGACTGGAAAAAGCGATGTGGAAAAGGGCCACAATTTTTTGCACTGGGTTCTAACGAGGGTTTTTGAGGCAACGGAAGACGATGCGTCGGATGCAATAATTGACGGCCCGAACGATCTTGGTATAGACGCTTATCTGCCTGTTGATTTTTCTGAAAATAAAGTGAGGTTGTTCCAATCAAAGTATGGGACATCGCATTCCAACGAGGCCATTGTAAAGTTCAAAGAAGACGTCAAAAAACTACTTTGCAAAGACGTCACAAAGATGCGGCCCGAACTTGCAAACCTCGTTACAAAAATTCAGGAAAAAAACCTAAAGGTAGAGTGTTGTTATGTTACAAACCAGTCCACAGGATATGACGATGATGATATCGAAATAATAGATATTGACAAGATAATACGGAATCTCTGGGATCGAATAAAAAAACCAGCGGCAGGCAAAAAATCCAGGATAAGGCTTGAAAAAATGCTTCATTATAAAAATACAGTTCTTGGGGTGATGAAATTGCTGGAGTTAACAGATTTTGTGACCAGAAACCGCGATTTTGTATTTGAATCCAACATAAGGCAGTGGATGCAGTTTAAGACAAATGTTAACAGGGGGATTCGGGAAACGCTGCAAAGCTCGCCGGACAAGTTTTTCTATTATAATAATGGCCTGACAATAGTAGTAAGCGACTTTGAGAAAATAGAAGAAGATTGCCTGATGCTTCACGCGCCGCAAATAGTCAATGGCGCCCAGACATCAAACTCGATCTTGGATCATGCCAAGCGGACAAACAATCTGGAGGGCAGCATTACTGTGACCATAATCAAGGCAGACAGTGAGCACGATCAGAACAACATTACAAAGTATAGAAATTCACAAAACTCGGTGAGGGGCAAGGACTTGGTTTCACTTATGGATTTTCATAAATCCATCAAGTCCCAGCTTGAGAATTATCGATATTTCTACGAAATTCAGGCCGGCTCCTTTGATAGTAAGACAAAATCACAGCAAGGCGAGTTCATGGGGGATTCAATATACAACAAGTACCTGCCAGACAACCACAAGAAAGTGATTGTTGCCAAGGACGCAATACAGGCATTGGTTGCAGGAATCGAGCAGAGGCCGACAGAATCATACAGCTCACCAGCACAGTTTTTGCCTCGGGGTAGCAAATATGACGATATCTTTAATGAAAATCTAAAAGACGACTACAGGTTGTTGATATACCCGTATCTCGTCAAAGAATATGCCAAAAAATCTCTCGGGTATGGCAAACGTGGAGGACACAAAACAAAGCGATACGCCACGCTGTTTTTTGTTGCAACATATTTTAGAATTGTACATAAGAACATACTAGGCACCAAGGGTGACTTTAAGGAGGACGTGGCAAAACTCGAACCAATTTTTAAAAGCTACAAGCTTAATGAGCGAATTTTGAAACTGACCGACGTTGTGGTGACCAAGTTTCTTGAGGACACTGTAGTAGACGATGAGATGGAGATTGCCAACACAAAGCACAATTTTTTTTCTCACCACGTCTGGAACGAAGCAATGCTTCGTGTAGTTGACAAAAAAATCAGACAAGAGGAAGAAGAGTTAGAAAGCGTCAAAAAGATGGTAAACAGCCTGCTCTGAGTACACAAATTTGCGATAGGTGTCGGGCCATGTAAAAATTGCAGGAGGTCTACATTGGCCGGACATCCTATCGCAGTTTTTCTGCTGCAACCTATTATTTAACAAATTTTTTGCCATGCCAACACAATCATGATTTTTATATAGAATTTGGAAATACCAAGATTGCTTGAAAGACGAAGAAAAATGCATCATGTGTAATGGAGTGATGGAACGCAAGTACCAAGCAATGAAAGAATGGAACATCGATGGTTCCATTTGTGGCAAATGTTATTCGAAAAAGATTTCTGAGTATTATCCAGGCAAGCACGGGCGTGTCAATTTAGGCAAAAACTAGGCAGAGTTTTTGTACTTGTTAATGTACAGACAGTTCCACGAAACAGAGTCGTCTTTGACTTCTTTTTCATCTAAGAATTTGATGTTGGTGACGGTTTTTTTCTTTTTCAATAGTTTCAACTCAAAGCTCGCAAATTTATCGCAGTTACAACCGTCTGCAAGGCATCTTCCGTCGTGTTCTTCTTTTGTGTGACTACAATTACACACTGCGTCGTTTTTGACATCTTTTTCATCCTTTTTTGTGTATGACGCAAAGCAAAGGTATGCCTCACCCATGTGACCCTTTTTGAACCTGAGGTAGTTGTTTGATTTTGGCAGGACTTTGAAAAACGACAGGTTATGATCCGGCCGCCTCGATTCTGATGCCAGGATAAACCAGTATTGATCACCGGACTCGATAAATCGCATCTTTATGTCATGATCGCTCCACCAGTGGACAGTTTCGTTCCACACATCAGAGGCATGCTTGCGGTTTTGAAACAACGGGATCACATTCATCCTAAGATCGAAATACCTGTATGCAACACCCAGAAATTCCTCAGACCAAAGAATTGAGATGTCTGGCATGTTGTTGGATGCAGATTCAGTTATTAATACAGTGAGAAATTTTGATACCCTTATAACCAAGTAAAAGGTAGGGTTGCCATGACCCCTTATAGGACCAGTATGCAAATTGTAGCGGATCTGCTCGTAGCTACTGATCAGTGTGGCCAAGAGGGAATCAAGGTAACATCGCTTCTGACAAAGGCAAATCTCTCACACTCTAGGCTTGCCAAATTCATAGAAAACCTCACAGGTGCAGGCCTGATCAACAAGATAGAGTTCGATGGTAAAAACACATACATAATTACGCCAAAAGGCAAACAGTATCTAGAGTCATACAAGCGATTCCATGACCTTGCGGAATCATTTGGTCTAGATCTTTAACGCTTTCGCTTTGTATTTTGTTGCGTTTTTCTGTTTTTAAGAGTTGAATACGCGATTACGATTAACGCGCCAGCAAGCTGGCCATAAAAAAGTTCAAGGCTCGGGGGGTTTTTGAAGATTGCAAAACTCATACCTATTGCCAGCATGATTAGAATTATCATCAGGTATTTGTCCACCAAGTTATTTCGTGAACAAACAATATATCTTTTCGATATTCTGAGATCATATGAGCAAGATCCTTGAGTTGGTTGGCTACGGTTTGATTGGGGGTACAATTTATGCATGGATTGGGCTTGCCGACAACCCTGCACGCTGGCCAGTATTTTGGAGCTGTGCGGGTGGAGCACTTGCGATCATCTTATACAGACGCCGCATCAAAAAGGGGACCTAGGTTTTTGTTACTCAAACACCCGCGAGTCAATTTTCAACCGACAGATCTATAAAGGAGCGCTCGCTGATACCTTCGGGGAGATGACCGAACAGATCAACAAATGGTGGGAAGGTCTCGCCAAGGAACTTCAAGTCGACATCGAAACCCTAGCACAATGATTTTGTTATTTTAAAGCCTCGAGCGGGATTTGGACCCGCGACCTAACGCTTACGAGGCGTTCGCTCCACCAGTCTGAGCTATCGAGGCATGGTTCGCAGTGTTATCAGAGTTTATAAAAACAAAGCGAGAAGAGACCAAAGGACTTGACAGGCATGAATTCGCAAAAAGCCATCGAGATTTCGCCACTGAAAAAATCCATTTCTGGAATACGTGGAATTTTTGGCGATAACCTCACACTCAAGGAGGTGTTAAGATTTTGCGAAAATTTTGCTCCCCTCATCAAGGCAAAAAAGTGCGTGATTGGAAACGATACGAGGCCATCGGGGGCAATAATCAGGGAGACTGCTACTGCGGCACTGATGAGCCGCGGTATTGACGTCTACAACCTCGGGATGGCGCCAACACCGGTGATATTCAGGGAGGGGCGCAGTTATGGCGCAGGTCTCGTGATAACATCATCGCACAACCCGCTTCCTTGGAATGGTCTTAAATTTATCATAGATGGACGTGGGCCAAACGAAAAAGAGTTTGCGCAAATCCTGAAAGAAAAAAAGTCGTCCAGTAAAAAAATCGGTACTGAGGCTAGAATTTCTTCAGACTATGTGAGTGAGGCAGCCAGACTGATAGGCAAAATAGGACGCCGTCCCAGAATCTCAATAGACATAGGTGGAGGGGCCGCGTTAAATGTAGCACCGGCACTTTTGGAGAAAATAGGTTGTGAGACTCTGGTTATTAACAAAACCGCGTCAAAGAGGGGGCCGGATCCTACCGCAGATGAGCTCCCCCAGCTCGTCGAGCTTTCAAAAAAAACCGATATTGGTTTTGCGTTTGATCTGGATGGAGATAGGCTTGTTGTTGTAAAGGACGGAAAAAAACAATCGCCCGATACCACTCTGGCACTGGGTATAGCAAAATCACTGGAACTTGGATACAAAAAATTTTGTCTGAGCATTGACACCAGCATATCTGTAGAAAAATACATTTTAGATCACGGTGGCCGCGTCGTCCACTCAAAGGTGGGCGAGGCCAATGTCATAGATGCAATGTTAAAGCAAAAATGCCAAGCTGGTGGAGAGGGAAGTAGCGGCGGATTTATCCTCCCACAATTCAACATGTGCCGGGACGGAATACTGACAGCAGGTTTCATTGCTGCAATGACTGGAAAACAGATTGTCGATGAGATAATCGAGTTTGTTGGCAGGTATCACCAGCTTCGGACAAAGATGTCCATCAGATCTGACTTGCATGATAGAATACTTTACAAATTTGAGAAAAACTTGAAAGGAAAGTTTAGTCACATAGTCACAATTGATGGTGTAAAAGCCATAGTTGACGACGACTCTTGGGTACTGGTGAGAAAATCAAACACCGAAGACATTGTAAGGATATCTGCAGAGTCAAGCAATTTACAAAAGGCAAGACAGATTCAAAAAGAGGCGACCTCACTCGTAAAGAAAAGCTATGAACAGGTTAGATGAAAAACAAATAATAAAAATTTTGCAAAAAAAAATTTCAGCCACCAGATTTGTTGCAGAAGACGTAGAG
>SBBK01000008.1 GCA_005240025.1 archaeon | reverse complement strand
TTGGTGTACTGCCGCTTAACGTACTGATTGTAAACATAGTTGGGGCGTTCGTACTGGGCGCGTTTGTGGCTCTGTCCACCCAATGGAATGTTGACGCAAAATATGCATTTCTGATAGCAATTGGATTTTGCGGCTCCCTTACCACCATGTCTTCATTTGCGCTGGAAACTGCGAATCTGCTAGATAATCTCCATTATGCGCAGGTTGCCATCAATATAGTGGCAAATGTGGGTCTCTCTATTCTTGCAATTATAGGGGGGCGGGCACTGGTATTGGCAATGATTGGGATGATTCCATGAGAACACAAAAGATGTGGTGCCTGATTGTCCGCATAAAGAAAAACGATGTGTGCCGGGGCAAAAGGACCTTTGAGGTTATACTGGATATGCTAAAAAAACACGGCCTCTCCGGCGCAACGGTCTGGACTGGCATGGCGGGATTTGGAAAGCGCGGAAGGTCGAATTTTCAAATCGAGGGGATCTCAATAAATATGCCTCTGGTGATCGAGGTAGTAGACGAAAAACCGAGGCTCCAGAAAATGCTTCCAGAAATTAAACAAGTTGTGGGTGACAACGGCCTGGTTACTCTGCACGAAGTCGATGTTTGAGTATGACGTTTTCAGATCCACGCCTGCTGGCTGAGTGCGAATATTTTATATTGTAATTGACGTGGTGCTTTTCATGGTAAACGGGAGAGCGTGGTTTGCAGAGGCAATTTCGACCTTTTGCCTCGTGTTCTTTGGACCACTCTCCGTCGTAATGGCAGCCGCCCAGTTTGGAACCGGTCTCAGTATAGAAGGGCTCTTACTGATTGCGTTTGCACATGGCTCGGCAATTGGCTTGATGGTGTATGCATTTGGCCACGTATCGGGTGCCCACATCAACCCCGCTGTCACAATACCAATGATGATTACAAGAAAAATCGGAATCCTGGACGGAATTGGATATATTGTATTTCAGTGCATTGGAGCAATCATTGCTGCCTTTTCACTCAAGGCCATTCTGCCTGAGATTGGCGCCAAGGTCAACTATGGCACCCAGGGAGGCCCAAGTGAGCTGATTGGCACAAGTGCCATGTCTGGCTTTGCACTGGAGCTTGTCTTTACGTTCTTTCTGGTTACCGTGATTTTCATGACTGCCGTCCACAAAAAGGCCCCAGCTGGCATGTACGGGCTAGTGATTGGCGGAATGATATTTTTGCTGCACCTGGTTGGTGTTCCGCTGACCGGCGCGTCTATGAATCCGGCAAGGACACTGGGGCCTGCAATCGCATCGGGATACTGGGAGTTTCACTGGATTTACTGGGCAGGGCCAATAATTGGAGGCATAATTGCCGGTCTGATCATGAACTATGTCTTTGTCAAAAAGGCAGAAAACTAGAGTTCCAAACGTTTTTTAAAAAACCGCAAACAGCAACCATAGGGTCCGTTGCACAGCTTGGATAGTGCGGACGCTTGCGGAGCGTCAGGTCGTGGGTTCGAGTCCCCCCGGATCCGCTTATTATTGGACTATGTTAATTTCTAAATTTCTTTCAAAAATTCTTCCCTGGTAATTCCACAATCTCTCAATATTACAAATTGCGAGCGAGAAGGCCCGAACCCTTTAGAGTCGGGATGAAAGCGAGCGCAACACACATGTCAATATACAAGACATCAGAATAGTTAAATTTTGAAAAAGGCAAATCATTCCATGAAATATCGCTCATTGGACGTCGTAAAAAACAACGAGGAACAAAAATGATCCTCACATACAACCTAAAGCACGGCAGGGATTTTGGAGCAGAGCTGAAAAAGGCAAGGCACTGCTGTCAATGTTAGATCCAGACAATAATCCAGTTATGGGATTCTTGATATTATTTCCCTGAAAATCTCATCTAGTGACTCGTCTTTGATTTTAATTGCCTGCTCTGTCTGTTCCGGCGGAATCCTGAAAATACAAATTGTCTGCTCAAAGTGGAATCTGGCTTTTTTGCCAGGCCGGGGATACTGAAATTTTTTAAATGCTACCGGGGGGCTTATCTCTTTGTATTCTGCAGGCAGCTGATCCCAGAAAAGTCCAGCTAAATCTTTCATCGTCTTTTTTACCTCGGCGTCTGGTTTTTCAGGGAATTTTGAATTAAAGAACCGTCTGGTACTCTGAATTTTTTCATCAGTTGTAAGGTCATCCCAGTTTTTTGGATGGTTTGAGTAAATCAGGGCACCAAAACCGGCATCAAGATTGTTCAGATACGAAAGTATCTTGTTTTGCGAGTCGGAATAACCGGAGCTCGCCCTGGCATAGTTTTTGGCATCAAAGACTGCCAAAATCTCCCCGTCGCACATCACAGAAAAATCCGGTGTGTGTTCAATAATCCATGCATATCCGCTGCTCATGGAAAATGTCTTCTCGTACCAGAACGTAATCGTCTTTCCGCCATACTCAAACTGAAAGTGTGGTTCCTGGCCAAGTCTGAAATCTGTAAGCAACCCCTTTTGATGTACAAATTCCGCAAATTCGGCAAATACCCACGCTTCATATACGGTATCAATGTTTTCAACAGAATCAAGCATGTGTCGCGTTGGATTTTTTTGCGTAACCTTTGAGATGCCAAGCCTTCTAAACCCATCAATCCACTGTAGCAATTTCTCATAGTCCGGATTTTCAATTACCCGGCTTTTTATTCTCTGTCTGGTCTTTTCCTCCAGATCTGTTATCCGGGGATCTGAATTTTGGAGATACCAAAACGTTTTCGATGCCTCCAGAATCCCAGAAACAGGAAACTCGTCTAGCAGCATCTCTGTCTTTTCCGCAATTCTGCAAAACAGGGCTTTTTTGTAGTCTGTCAGGGGTTTTTTGAAATTTAACTTCAGCAGTCTTGTCGATTCGTCAAACAG
>SBBK01000184.1 GCA_005240025.1 archaeon | reverse complement strand
TCGTTGCCATGCGCGGCCATGTAATTGACAAAGTCGAATCATTTCCAATCATAGTTTCCGATGACATTGAAAAAATCTCAAAGGCAAAGGAAATCATCAAAATTCTCGAAGCGTTGCATCTGGTCGATGACATCAAACGTCTGGAAAAAAGAAAGGCGCGTTCAGGCAGATCAGTGATCAGGGGCCGAAAAACAAAGACTGGAAAAAGCATTCTCTTTGTAACAAAGGACTCAAAAAACCTCGCCAGGGCATGCGGTTCATTGCCGGGGGTGGACGTAAAAGTTGCCAAAGACCTCTCGGTTCTGGATTTAGCACCTGGCTCCCAGCCAATCAGGCTCACAGTATACACAACTGCGGCAATAGGAGAGCTTGGTAACATCAAATCACCACATCTGCAATTAATGGAGGCACTGCAATGAATACAACGCAAGCAACAAAGATAATTCTCAGACCGTACATAACAGAAAAAACATTTGCACTCATCGAAAAAGACATGAGGATATGTTTTATTGTTGACCATAACGCCAGCAAGGCCACAATAAAAGAAGCAATCAAGACATTATACGAAGAAAACGCCGTCGACGTAAACACAGCCAAGACAATTTCTGGCAAAAAGGCCTTTGTCAAATTCGAGTCTGTGGAGAAAGCAAGGGACCTCGCAACAAAGATAGGAATGCTATAATATGGACTGCAAAATCTCAATCCTAAAGGTGTCAATAAATGGTTAAGGAATTTGATTACAGAGGAATCCCGCTTGAGCAGCTGCAAGGCATGTCGCTAGAAAAACTCTTCGAGATATTTCCCGCACGTGCCAGGAGGTCGCTTACCAGGGGCATTACCGATGGCAAGCGAAAGCTCATCGATGAGATAAAACAAACCAAGGCAGGCAATGCAAAAAGCCCGATCAAGACACACATCCGCGATCTAATTGTATTGCCATTCATGGTTGGGGTTACAGTTAACGTATTTTCAGGCAAGGAATTCACACCCATGACAATCACGCCACAAATGATTGGACACTATCTGGGTGAATATGCCAGAACAAACAAGCGAGTCGTTCATGGCGCACCAGGTGTCGGCGCATCGAGATCCAGCCTCTACGTTCCATTAAAGTGATATATCATGCCGAACTATGACTATGCATTTCAAAATTTTGACTCGACAAAACACGTCAGAGCGTCGGCACGGGAGCGAAGAATCTCACACAAACACGCGCGTGAAATTGCCACAATGATCAAAGGGCTGTCTATTGAAAAAGCACGGGACAGTCTCCAAGAGGTTGTAGCGCTCAAACGCGCAGTTCCATTTCGAAGATACAAAAACGAGGTCGGCCACAAATCCGACACCGGTGTAATGTCTGGCAGATATCCACAAAAGGCAGCACAGGAGTTCATCCGGCTCTTGGATAATCTGGAAGCAAACGCAGAATACAAGGGAATGGACCTTGACAGATTGAAAATAATCTCAGCAAACACACACCGTGGTGCGATTGTAAAAAGATTCACTCCCAGGGCGCAGGGACGAGCGACTCCGAAAAACAACGTACTAACACATCTCGAACTCGTAGCCAGGGAGGCGTAAAAATTGTCTTCGCTAAAAAACGTAATCAAAGACAATTATAACATGATGCTTCTCAAGGATTATCTCAAAGAATCGATCAAGGAAGCCGGTTTTTCGCACGTTGAGATCTCAAAGACTCCTACCGGCACAAGGGTCGTTTTGCATGTAACGCGCCCGGGAATCGTAATTGGAAGGAAGGGAGCCGGCATACGAGATCTGACCGAAAAACTTGCCAAAGACTTTGGTTTGAAAAACCCGCAGGTGGCGGTAAACGAAATATCTGAACCGGAACTGACTGCAAATGTCATGTGCAACAGACTGGCATCACTGATCGAGCGCGGAACTGCGTTTAGGAGGGCTACGATGTGGACCTTGCAACAAATTATGAGTGCAGGCGCACTGGGCGTTCAGATAACAGTTTCCGGAAAGCTAAGGGGCGACCGCTCAGCATTTGAAAAACATTCTGCCGGCATCTTGCCACGTGCAGGTAACAGGGCAAGCTTTGCGGTAGACGAGGGAATAGCACACGTTCCAACCCCAATGGGATACATTGGAATCCGGATTCGAATAGCAAGGAAGGAAAGATACATTCAGGATTTTGAGCTAAAAGAAAAACTGAAAAAAGAACAGAAAACCACTACAAAAAAACAAGAAGATGTAGAGGCAAGAACCGAAAGCGAACAAATAGAACTCGACGCAGAAAAAATTGAAAAGATTGATCTGATGGAAGACGTAGAGGAGAAACTAAAGTAATGGCCCGCCTAAGAATGAAAACGATTCGAGAGTTTAATGAGACAGATCTCAAAGAAAAGCTGGAGCAGGCAAGAGTTGAACTCGCAAAATTCCGAACCGATGCGGCAAAGGGCACGCTCCGAAAAGAAAGCGGCAAGATACGTGCACTACGCAAAGAAATAGCACGAATGCTGACAAGACTAAACGAGATGAAAACAAAATGATCACACAACAAAACATCATAAATCACGAACTGACAGGAATGAATGCAAAAATCCTGGATTCGGCAAACAAGACAGTGATGGGGCTCTCCGGCGAAATAATGGACGAAACTAGCGCAATGCTGTTCCTGGCAACCGAAAATGGGATAAAAATGATTGCAAAGAAAAATAACATCTGGGAATTCACATCTGGCAAAAACAGTTTTACTGTAAATGGAAACACAATATCAAAAAGACCGGAAGATCGGTTAGGTGTAAAGGCATGAAAAAAGATTCGACACAAAAACAGGAGTATCGCGGGATGGTAATGGATAACGGCCAGCCCCTGAGTGTTCGAGGAAAACTGTTCGAAGGCAAGGTAGTCAGTGCAAAGAACAAAAACACAGTTGTCATAAGGCGCGAAAACCCCCTGTACATCACAAAGACAAAGCGATATGCTAGGAGTACAAGCACCATCCATGCATACAAGTCTGCGAGCCTTGAGGTGAAGGAGGGTGATACGGTCGTTGCCGCAGAATGCAGGCCAATTGCCAAATCCGTGGCATTTGTCGTAGTGGAGGTCAGGTCATAAAATGTCTGCAGGAAAAAGTCGTGCAGTTTCGGCAAAGGGCGTTCAGGAGTTCAGACCGTATGTTACAAAATCGCTTCCACTGGGCGCAAGAATCACCTGTGCAGATAACACGGGTGCAAAAATCTTGGAAATTATCATGGTAAAAAGAGCAAAAACAAGGACCTCAAGGTTGCCGTCTGCCGCGGTTGGCGACTTTGTCAATGTCGTTGTAAAAAAAGGGCCGGCAGAACTTAGAAAACAGATCTTCGGTGCAGTCATAATCCGACAGAAATATCCAATACGGAGACTAAACGGCGTTCGCGTGACATTTGAGGACAACGCGGCAGTCTTGGTGACCCCGGAGGGCGAAATCAAGGGAACTGACATCAAGGGGCCGGTGGCAGCAGAAGCATCAGAAAAATGGCCAAGGGTGGCAAACCTGGCGTCGATGGTGGTATAAATGAAGCCGACACTAGTTAGAAACAGGACAATTTACAAGGCATCGTTGTTTGCAAGAAGCAAACTTCTTTGCAGTCACCTCTCAAAGGATCTGCAAAAAAAATACAGCAAACGAAGCATCCGTATAATCGAAGGCGACACGGTAAAAATTCTGCGCGGTGAATACAAGGGAGTAACCGGTAAAATCACACGCATATCCACAGAAAAAAACGGCGCCGCAATAGAGGGAATCAAGAAAGAAAAACTCAAGGGAGGAAATCTTGACGTATTCATTCATGCATCAAATCTTCTGGTAACTGACATTGGGACCGAGGACCCCTGGAGGCAAAACAAACTCGAGGGCAAACCTGCCAAATCCAGGGCAGCCAAAGAGCCAGAACCAATCAAGGAAGCAAAGCCGGAACCGGCACCAAAACAGAAACCAGAAAAACCAAAAAAACAAGCAAATGCACAGAGAAAAACAAAGACCAAAGAATCAAAAACAGGTAAAAAGGAGAGCAAGCAATGACGCGAATATCTGGCGGAAAAAAACTCAAAAGACAAATGGCACCCATGTTCTGGGGGATCTCAAGAAAAACACCGCGATTTGTGACTGCTGTGAGGCCGGGCCCACACTCCAAGCATTTCTCAATACCGGCGGCGGTGTTTCTGCGTGACACACTGAAAATTGTCACCACTGCACGCGAGGCTTATTATGCCATATACAACGGCAAGGTCAAAGTTGACGGCATTACAAGAAAATCAATCCATCATGGAATGGGGCTAATGGACGTGGTGGAGCTGGACGGCATCTCAGATGTGTACAGGCTCGTACCGAGACAGGGCCATATGCTGGAGCCAATCAAGATAAAAAATTCCGAAAAATCTGTTAAACTGGTCAAAGTTACAAGCAAGACCACAATTAAAAAAGGCAAGACCCAGATAGGATTCCATGATGGGCGCTCGCTAATTTCGGATGCCAGGGTGGGAGTTGGTGACTCGTGTCTTATGCAGGTGCCGGATCAGAAAATAAACGAGGTCTTCAAGCTAGAAAAGGGAGCCAAAGTAATTGTTACTAAAGGAATCAACGCAGGTCAGGTCGGTAACGTACACGAAATCCGAGAAGGAACGTTTGTCCTTCCAAAGCGTGTCTTGCTTTCGCTTGCCAAAAGGGAAATCGAGATCCCGGCAGAACTTGTGATGGTTGTGGGCAAAAAGGAGCCCGTTATTCAAATAGCGTGATACTATGGCGGACCAAAACCAAATGCGAAAAATTCGACTGGACAAACTTGTCCTGAACATGGGCATTGGAAAGTCCGGTGAGGCAATTGAGGTGGCAAAAAAGGCGATGAACCAAATTACGGGAAAAAAATCCTGCGCAAGGGATGCAAAAGCAACACAGAGGGACTGGGGGGTCCGCAAGGGAGAACCAATTGGCGTGGCAGTGACCATGCGCGGCAACGATGCGGCAACCGTCCTCAAAAGGCTGTTTGATGCGGTGGGAAATAGAATAAAGGGCAAATCCTTTGATGATTTTGGCAACATATCCTTTGGAATCAAAGAACACATCGATATTCCAGGAATCAAATATGACCCAGAAATTGGAATCCTGGGCCTAGAGGCTGCAATCTCGCTTACGAGGCCGGGATTTAGCATCAGGGTCCGAAGCAGGCACAAGGCAAGCGTTGGAAAGACACATCGAATCTCAAAAGACGAAGCGATTGAGTTTTTATCTAGAGAATTTGGAGTTGCAGTGGTATGAAAAACAGGTCATATGAGCACACGGGAAGAAAAAAGCACGAGTTTGGCAAAGGTTCTCGCTGGTGCAAACGATGCGGCGATTATACTGCGGTAATTCAAAAATATAACCTTATGATATGCAGGCGATGCTTCAGAGAGGTGGCAAACTCACTCGGGTTTGTAAAATACAGGTGATACCATGCCGGCGACAAACATTATCTCAAATTTGTTCAACACCATATACAACAACGAGGCGCGAAGGCGCACCGAGTGCGTAATTTTGCCTACATCAAAACTCGCAGTCGAGGTCCTAAAGACACTAAAAAACCACAACTATGTTGGTGAATATGAACACATAGAAGACAACCGGGGTGGAAAATTCAAGTTAAAACTTTTGGCACATATTACAAAATGTGGCGCAATTACACCCAGATTCAAGGTAAAAAAAGGCGAATACACAGGATGGGAGCAGCAGTACCTGCCTGCATACAACAAGGGGATGCTTCTTGTGACCACGAATCAGGGGGTGATGTCGCACCATGACGCCGAAAGCAAGGGAATTGGAGGATTTTTGATAGGATATGTCTACTAAACAACAAGAGATATTCAATGTAGAATACGAGATTCCGCAAAAAGTCAGGGTCTCACTAAAAAAACACATGCTGCATGTGGAAGGACCGCTGGGAGAAACCTACAAGAATTTCAAAAAAATCCCAGTCGAGCTGGAAATCAAAGACAACAGGGTGTCAATAAAGGCAATCAACACAAGGAAAAAATACTTTGCAATTGCCAACACCGCGCGTTCTTTGATCAAAAACCTCTGCGAAGGAGTCATTGACGGCTACACGGTAAAAATGAAGGTAGTCTATGCACACTTTCCAATTACTGTAAAGACTAAAGACAAGCTGGTTCTGATTGAAAACTTTCAGGGCGAGAGGGCACCGCGGGTCGCAAAAATTCATGGCTCCACCAGGGTGGTATCCAAAGGCGACGACGTTACCGTCACAGGCCATGTTCTAAACGATGTCACTCAGACAGCTGCAGAGATTCAGGCAAAGACCAGGGTCAAACACAAGGATCACCGAGTTTTTCTTGACGGCATCTACCAGTACCACAAGGCCAAGGGAATAGAAAAATAATTTTTTCAAATCTTAGTAAGGATTAAATCGCTTACGTCAAGGACAAAACCTGTTGCCGCCCTAGCTCAGCGTGGTAGAGCGCCTGACTGTTAATCAGGGGGTCGTCAGTTCAAGTCTGACGGGCGGCGCCTAATGTTTCCAAATTCGAGTTTTGAAAGACTGTTTTTCATATCTGTGGCACAAAGTAACAATGTCCCGGAGGCTAATTCATGATATTTCATAATTCGAGTTTAGAAATATTGATCGTTGCAACCATTTGGGTTTATTTTGATAGACCAGACCGATCTAATATCCGATCGCACATTACCAATAATGCAGGAGGTTTACATTGGCCAGAACTAGGAGGGCCAACCGTTATTGTATTGATTGCGGCGGAAGACTGACCTATTACCCGCATCTGTCAAACCCAAAGGCGCCAAACGAGCACAGAATTCTGGTTTATGCGTGCCCCGACTGCACCGAAGATTTTGAAAAGCCCAAACTCTTCTCAATTAAGAGAAACCAGGTCGAAGATCCGCTAGAGACCGTGGAAGTTGAAATAATACAGGCAAGGGAAAAGATCGCCGCGGTAACATAAACTGCAAAATCTTGACTCTTTGCGTTATTCTTACGTCAGACAATGCTTAATGAACACCTGCACACACCATACACGTGGACGTCAAAAGTACATGGGGGAACCGCTTTATCATATCTGCCATAGCCCAGGGCGGAATAGTCACTATTTTGGCAATGGGGATGGTGGGGGCCCAGGCTGTCTTTACCAAGATAAACATTATCCAGTTTTTGTCTCTGTCA
Source organism: archaeon (assembly GCA_005240025.1). Lineage (GTDB taxonomy): Archaea > Thermoproteota > Nitrososphaeria > Nitrososphaerales > Nitrosopumilaceae > Nitrosotenuis. Next base: position 1,035 of record SBBK01000184.1, on the reverse strand, counting down.
TTTGAGGGGCCTGCAAAATGGGTCTTTTTGGGGCTAATGTTTTACCTGATACTTATTGTGGCAATTGCGGTGACTGCCATATTTTACATTCATTTAGAGATCAATCTCAAAAAAAGAATCTCATCCAAAACAAAAATCCTGGCATGGATACACCTGATTGGCATGAATGTCGGGGGCACAGGCGGCACCCTCTCAATGGTGTTTGCAGGGCTTTCCGGCTCCGGCATCATTGACCTGTTTACAACCGGGCAAATCGGAAAGCAAAATCTGACAATAATGGACTCGTTTGTTGAGCCAATCGGCCTCTTCATTGGGATTCTTGCCATAGGAGTTTTGTGCGGGGGCTTGGCATACACAGTTGCGTATTTGCGGAAAACAGAGGACTAGTTTTTCTAAAAAGCCCCCCTTTTTGCACCAAACTTGGGTCAAAAACGCAATACCTTGAGCACAAATCACAAAATCCAGTGGCTTGGTTTAATGCAGGCATGTGGAATTTTTTGCCAATCCGTCAAATTGGGGCGGGTTTAGCTTTTGTTCGTACTAAAAATAGTTTGGCGGTCTTTTGCCTGGCAATGGGGGTGTTTTGGTGGTTGCCTGCATTAGTTAGGCACAAATGCTAAACCCCCCGGGTTTTTGACGGTTTTTGAAAATAATGTACAGGTTTTTCATTTGCTCGGAAGCATCCGCTTTTGAGTTTCTTAAAAACTAGCAAAATATGTCTATTGTAAGAGTGTGTCGTGGAGAAATACCGAAGATGGGGTGTCCCAACCTGCCCCACAGATCTTTAATTGAGGTCCAACACCAATCTCCATGATCAGGAGGGACATTAATAATGCGCTCATGTGGTCCACTTGGTGTATAGAGATAGTCAAGACCATCACCGCCATCTAACGCATCATTGTCTCCAAACCGAGGTAATCCATCTCCATTTCCAAACAAGTAATCACTGCCATCTCCGCCAATCAGTCTATTTCGCCCTAAACCGGCATAAAGAATGTCATCACCTGCTCCACCATCAGCCACGTCTTTGATTCG
>SBBK01000102.1 GCA_005240025.1 archaeon | reverse complement strand
GGGTGCCAAATGTGCGAGTTTTTTGACGATTGTGACAGGGAACATGTATCGGAATTTTGCATCTGCAAAAAATGTGGCGATTCCGAGGACTCTTTTTCGGCCTACCAGAACGCCGTAAAAAAGAACTTTCCGCTGCTGAATTTGAACAAGGCCGGCTGAATTCCAGATCGGGGCAAAAGATGATCGTTTATGGTTGCGCTGGGACCGGTTCCCCGACACGTGCCATTGAATGCACATCATGATGGCCCAGGACAAAACTCGGGGGGACACTGCGATCAGATTTTGATCCAGATCTAAAATTAATATAACCTACAGGCTGCCATTTGTTGCGGGGCCACATGCATTCTGAGAAAATTGAGAAATTTTTAGAAAGGCAGAATCAAGCGCTTACTAGCGGCGGCCAAGACCGAATCCTGTCCCAACACGAAAAAGGAAAACTCACAGCAAGAGAAAGAATAGACCTCCTTCTGGATGAAGGCAGCTTCACCGAACTTGATGCACTCGTTACCCATCATTACTATGAATATGATATGCAAAAAAAGAAATTCTTTACGGATGGTGTCATTACCGGCTACGGTACAATTAACGGCAAGCAGGTCTTTGTATTTGCGTATGATTTTACTGTTTTGGGTGGCACACTAAGCCAGATGGGCTCAAAGAAAATCACCAAGATAATGGCGCATGCGGCAAAAACAGGCTGCCCGATCATTGGAATAATAGACTCTGGTGGAGCAAGGATCCAGGAAGGAATTCTAAGCCTTGATGGATTTGCAGACATTTTCTATCACAACGAACTGGCATCAGGTGTTGTCCCACAAATCACTGCAAGCATCGGCCCCTCTGCAGGTGGCGCAGTGTACTCTCCTGCAATGACCGACTTTGTAATAATGGTTGAAAAGGCAGGAACCATGTATGTGACAGGTCCGGAGGTGGTCAAAACCGTTCTTGGTGAGGAAGTATCATTTGAAGATCTTGGCGGCGCAATGGCCCACGGAACAAAAAGCGGCGTTGCGCACTTTGTCGCAAAAAATGAGTATGATTGTTTTGACAAAATCAAAACACTCCTCTCATACATTCCATCAAACAACACAGAAGAACCGCCGCACGTTGAAAACGATGACGATCCAAACAGGCTGGATCATAATCTGATAAACAAAATTCCCGAAAACTCGCTCCAGCCGTACGACATGAAAGAAATACTTCTCGCCGTGGTTGATAATCACCAGTTTTTTGAGGTTCATGAGCTGTTTGCACAAAACGTCATAGTGGGGTTTGCAAGAATGAATGGAAGAACCGTCGGCATTGTCGCAAACCAGCCGCTCTATCTGGCAGGGGCACTTGATATAGATTCATCAAACAAGGCCTCGCGATTCATCAGATTTTGCGATGCGTTCAACATACCAATCATCACATTTGTAGACACTCCGGGCTACATGCCTGGAACAAACCAGGAGCACAACGGAATCATACGACACGGAAGCAAGCTCTTGTATGCATACTGCGAGGCCACCGTACCAAAAATAACTCTTGTAATAGGCAAAGCATATGGCGGTGCCTACATCGCAATGGGCAGCAAAAACCTTCGAACCGACATTAACTATGCGTGGCCCACGGCGCAAATAGCGGTGCTCGGATCTGAGGCTGCGGTAAAAATCGTGAACAAAAGAGAACTGGATTCTGCCAAAAACCCCGACGAACTCAAAAAACAGCTCACTGCAGAGTTTAATGAAAAATTTGCAAATCCATATGTCGCGGCATCGAACGGCTCAGTGGATGCGGTAATTGATCCGGCACAAACAAGACCAATGCTGATCAAAGCCCTAGAAATGCTTGCAAACAAGCGAGACAAACAACTTCCACGAAAACACGGTAATATCAATTTGTGAGTCCTATGATTGAAAAAATTCTGATCTCAAACAGGGGCGAGATTGCTCTCAGAGTTATACGCACATGCAATGCGCTGGGAATCAAAACGGTGGCAGTTTATTCTGACGAAGATTACAACTCGCTGCATGTAAAACAGGCAGATGAGGCGTATTATATAGGAAAAGCAGCACCAAAAGAAAGCTACCTGAATCAGGAAAAAATCATGGAAGCAATTGTTGCGTCCGGTGCGGACGCAGTGCACCCGGGATACGGGTTCCTCTCCGAAAACTCTGACTTTGCAAAACTATGCGAGGACAACAAGATCAACTTTATCGGTCCGTCGGCTGCGTCCATGGACCTCTGCGGCGACAAGATGCTGTGCAAGGCCGCCATGTTCAAAGCCAAAGTTCCCACAGTCCCAGGCAGTCCGGGTATAGTAAATGGCGTGGAGGAGGCTCTGGACACTGCAAATCAAATAGGTTATCCGGTCTTGCTAAAATCCGTCTATGGAGGCGGCGGGCGTGGAATCAGGCTGGTAAACAACGATAATGAATTGCAGCAGGCATTTGAAACGGTAACCGGGGAATCAATAGCCGCGTTTGGCAAATCTGCAATTATTGTGGAAAAATTCCTAGAGAAAACCCGTCACATAGAGTACCAGATGGCGCGAGACAAACATGGCAACACAGTCCACATATTTGAAAGAGAATGCTCCATCCAAAGACGCAACCAAAAGCTCATAGAACAGACGCCTTCGCCGGCAGTTGATCAAAAAACAAGAGATAGAATTGGAGAACTGGTCATCAGGGCAGCCGAGGCAGTTGATTATACCAATCTCGGGACAGCAGAATTTCTCAGGGCGGATAACGGGGAGTTTTATTTTATTGAAATCAATGCAAGGCTGCAAGTGGAGCATCCTATTACGGAACTTGTCAGTGGACTGGACCTTGTGAAACTGCAAATTGACATTGCAAACGGCCAGCCGCTCCCGTTCAAGCAAAAGGATCTTAAAATGAACGGTTATGCAATAGAATGCAGAATAAACGCAGAGGACACGTTTCTGGACTTTGCCCCGTCCACCGGCCCGATACCTGACGTTACCATTCCATCTGGGCCCGGAGTGCGCTGTGACACATATCTCTATCCCGGATGCACCGTTTCTCCATTCTATGATTCCCTCATGGCAAAACTTTGCACATGGGGGCAAACCTTTGAGGAATCACGACTTCGAATGCTAACCGCTCTGGATGATTTCTATATCCGGGGGGTAGAAAACTCGATACCACTTTACAAAACAATCCTGAATACGGAGGAATACAAAAAAGGCCAGCTTTCAACGGACTTTTTGAAGAGATTTGGAATTATTGACAGGCTGACGCAGGACATCAAAAACGAACGCATCCTCAAGGGAGAGGTCGCCGTGGCGGCGGCCCTGATGTATTCGGAATACTACAAAAGCAAGGCAAAACCATCCACCGGACCAAACCCGCGCTGGAAGAGCCATATGGACCGAAGGTAACAATGGACTACAAAATTCAAGACATTGAACAGGTATTCAGCGGGCAGATTCTGCACAAGACCGGGAACTCTGAATATGTAATAAAAATTGGCAACACGGAACACACACTCAAAATTCTAAACATGACTGCACGTGGAATCGAGTTTGTCCTGGATCAAAAATACCACAACGTCAAGTATCTGGAGGCGGGAACTGCAGAGATGAAGCTGATAGTGGATGGGACACCGTTCGTTGTAAACATGCACCACAGGCTAAATGAAATAGTGTACAAAAACTCGGGCGGATCTGACAGCAGCAGCACCAAGACCAGCCTTCACAGCCAAATCCCGGGAAAAGTTGTCTCAGTTAACATCGGTGAGGGCGACTCGGTCAAAAAAGGCGACACAGTCTGCGTTTTGGAATCAATGAAGATGCAGGTCTCTATAAAATCCCACAAAGACGGCGTTGTGAAAAAAATCAAGGTCAAAAACGGCGCATCGGTTGCCAAAAACGACATTCTGGCAGAAATAGAATAAACTAGCTTTTTCTGAGCGTGTCGATTATCTCTTGGTAGTTTGGCTCAATTAGAGGGTTGTCCGAAACCCATCTGTAGATGACTGTTCCTTTTTCGTTGACGACAAAAACCGAGCGCTTTGCGGCATCGTATCCCTTGACGTGCAAAAGATCAGGCATCAATATGTCATAGTCACGTATGGTTTTGCTTTTGTAGTCGCCAAGAATCGGAAAATTAAAGTTGAATTTTTCTGCAAACGCCTTGTTTGCAAAGGGGCCATCGTTGCTGATTCCAATCACCTGTGCTCCGAGACCTGAAATCTCACTCCATCTGTCGCGAAATGCACACATCTCGTTTGTACACACCGGCGAACTTGCTGCAACAAAAAACGACAGAACCAGCTTTTTACCAGCAAAGTCTCCAAGCTTTCGCATCTTCAGTTCTGTGTCCACCAGCTCAAAGTCTGGAGCTCTGTCACCAACGTTTACTGTCATGTCTAAACACCTGGATTCCTCATATATCAATGATTAACCATTTTTGATCGCAATTTTTTGTGCAATTTTTTGCATACCTTTTTATATAAACAATAGGGTGTGCAAGCTGAATTGGTTGGGGAGTATGCGTCTAACTACAGTCATGTTCTTCTAATGTTTGGCTTTGCCGTGGTCGCAGTTGGACCCGCCTTGCTGATGTCACGCATGCTGTCACCACGACACAGCAGCAATCCTGTCAAATTCCTGCCAATGGAGGCCGGTCAGGTCCCCAAGGGCGAAGGACGAACCCACTTTATGATGCAGTATTATTCGTATATCCTGATGTTTGTTATCTTTGATGTGATGTCTATCTTTTTGTACGCGTGGGGAAGCTCGCTTTTGAACCTGCCAAAAACTGCTACCCTGCCAATCATTGCGTTTCTGGGAATCCTGTTTGCGGCAATGGCATTTGCTCTGTATCAATCAAAGAGGAGAAACATATGGTGAGGCTCTCAGGCAGGGGTTCCAGTTGCTAAAGGATCTGCTAACATCACACAACGCCAATGTCTTTGTCGGCAAGCTTGGGGATGTTCTGGTAAAAGCAGTAGACGCGCCGCTGGGTTATGCCATAAACTGGAGCCGGCTTTGGTC
>SBBK01000025.1 GCA_005240025.1 archaeon | reverse complement strand
GTGCAGAGAGGCCTTTGTCATAAAGCCAAACGCCTCGACAAAGTCCTCAAAGGCAAAGTCCTTGTGCAGCTTGCCATTTTTTATACTCCATCCGTCTAGGTTTTTTAGTTCCTCCCTGATCTGTTCTTCTGATAACCTGGTTACCATGGATTATCGGTGAGTGATTTTCCAATAATAATATTGCCAACAAAAAATCTAATCCCGGCCAAAATATTCTAGGACAGAATCCAGGTCAGTTGCCTCAACCACTCTCATGCCGTATCTTTCTTCCATGATTGGCGAAAGCGGTTTTGCTTCCGATTTACAACTGCGATACAAAAATGGTCCTTCTCTGGACTCCTGACATTCCTGTACGTATGTTATTGCAAGGCCGTCTGGGACGATGAATGTCTTTGCGCCATATTTTGCGGCTGCCTCTGCTTTTTCAAATATGCCTCCAACTGCGCCAATCGAGCCGTCTTTTTGTATGGTGCCGGTAAGCAGAACGTCATCTGGGATCTGCCTGTTTCCAATTTCTAAAACAAGCAAAACTGCCATTGCCATGCCTGCGCTGGGGCCATCAACTGCCTGTAGTTCCTGATCCGTTTTTGCAGAAATTGAAAAAATTATGTCCCTGCCTGAGAACTCGAAACCTGTGTATTTTTGCGCAACTGCCACTGCCGTCTTGGCCGATGTCTGAAAATCTACCCCGGTCGGTGTTATGGTGTTTACAAGGACAAGACCCGATCCCTCACGAATATCCACTGTGATGTTCATTGTGGTCCCCTCATACCTTGCCTCTTGGAAAAAACCATCGCTTATCAAAATCGGCCTTACGGCAACGGCAGTAATGGATTTGGACGCATCCGATACATGAGCGGGGGCTGGTTTTTCAAGCTTGGACCTGAACATGTCGATCTCCTCTTTTTGAGCCTTGAGGGATTCCAACTCTTGCTGTAATTGCATGTCCTGTTTTTGGAACTGTTCGATTTGGTTGCCCAAACTAAGAACCCGATCGCCGAGATTCTGGTTACTCTGGTACAACAAATAGTTGGCAAAAAGCGAAGCGCCCAAAACACACAAAACGACTAGTAGCTTTACCATGATGGAAAGATGCCTGCATTATAATTTGTTAATTTCGCTTTGAGCGTAGCCAGCAAATGCTTTGCTAAATCTACTCCGGGCAATCGGGCCAGCAAATTAATAGAAAAACCAACATGGTGATGTCATGGATAAAACCGTACTGGACAATCTTTTAGAAAAAATTTGTACCGCCATACATCAAACCCTGCCCCAAAAAAAGATTGGAGTTGCATTCTCAGGAGGTGTAGACAGTACGCTTATGGCAAAAATTTGCAGCCAAATGGGCTTTGATACAACGCTACTCACAATCGGCTTTGAACGTTCGCACGACATCGAGTTCTCAAAGAAGATAAATCAATTCCTTGGTCTGCCTCACGAAATACTCAAAATAGATCCAGGTGAATTTGGCAAAATAACTAAAAAAATCAGAAAACAACTAGGCACCGATAATCTGTCCTGGAACGAAAACTGCATTGCATTTTTCCATGTTGCCATGCTGGCAAAAAGCCTTGGTTTGAGGGCGGTGGTGACAGCAAACGGGATGGATGAGCTGTTTTGTGGCTATGATGGATACAGGAATGCAATCAAACAAGGGGAAAAAAAGGTAATGGAATTGATGGATGCCAAGTTGCAAAATGAACTGGCGATGATGGAGGCAATAAACCGTGCCTGCTCCGAATTTGGCGTCGAAATAATCCAGCCCCTTTTGTCAGCCGAGTTCATAAATTACGCAAAATCTATTCCAGTCTCCTTGAAAATTCATGACGAAAACGACCTGCAAAGAAAACACATCATACGTAACCTGGCACTGCAGATAGGTGTGCCAGAAACATCGGCAAACAAGCGAAAAAAGGCCTTACAGTACGGCTCGCTTATCCACAAGGAACTCCAAAAATCTAGGTAAATTTTCTGCAGATCCGCTGAACCGTATTGTTTACATTTGAAATTATTTGGGGGGATGCCGCAAGGTGATTCTGCGGGGAAAAGATCCTGTCTATTTCACCTTCCGTTAGTTTTGAGGATATGGCGCTGTCGTTTTTTACCGCATCGATATAATCCGATCCATCATCGTGCGCTTCAAACGCAACCCGTTGGACATCACGGTATGCTTCAAACCTGGGAACGCCTTTTTTTATCAGGGCTTCAAGTACGAACTCGGCAAATATCTGACCCTTTGTAAGATACAGGTTCTGGGTTATCTTTTCCACGTTAATGTTTAGTTTTTCAATTATTAGGATCATGGTCTGGAGCATCTCATCAAGCAAAATGGAGCACATTGGTATTATGAATCGCTCATTTGCGGAATTCGAGAGATCGCGCTCGTGCCACAGCGGGATGTTTTCAAACGATGCATTCATCTGGCTTCGCAGGAGTTTTGAGAGGGACGAAATTCGCTCACTTTTGATGGGATTTCGCTTTACCGGTACGGCGCTGCTGCCCATCTGACCTTCCTTAAAGTACTCTGCCACCTCGCCGATCTCAGTTCGCTGTAGGTTCCGGATCTCGATGGATATTTTTTCTAATGTGCTTCCAATTAGTGCTAGCTGAAAAATATATTCTGCGTACCTCTCCCGCGGTATTATCTGAGTTGATACTTCGGCAGGGAATAACCGCAGTCTTTTTGACACTCTTTTTTGAACCTCGATTGCCTTTTTTCCCATGAGGGAGCCGGTCCCAACTACGCCAAGTGTCTTGCAAATCAGGACGCGCTTTTTCTTTTCCTCAATTCTTTCTATATGCTTTGCCATCTCGGAAGCCCAGTTTGCAAATTTTAGTCCAAAAGAAATAATGCTTGTGTGTTGGCCATGGGTGCGTCCAACTGCCGGAAGGTCTTTGTATTCTATTGCCTTTTTTGATAAAAGCAGTGCCAGTCGAGCAACCTTTAATTCGATTATTGCAAGGGCATCTCTCATCTGCATTGAGGTGCTGGTATCGATTAGGTCGTTACTTGTCAGACCATAATGAATCCAGGGTCTTGAGGAGCTTCTACATTTCTCACTCAAAGCTTCAACTAAAGCTGCCGTATCATGATCGCTTTTGGCCTCGAGCTGTCTGATTCTTTTTGCAGTAATCCCGCCCGATTTTGAGGAAGCAAAGATATTGCGAGCTGCATGACTTGGGATAAGTCCTAACCGGCCCTGAGATATTGCCACGGCCCCCTCTATCTGTAATTGGTAACTTATCTTTGCCTGGTCATCAAAGATTGCAAGCATCTCCTTTGTTCCGTACCTGCCGCTATCGATAGGGAGTATTGCCACGAGATCCATTCATCGCAGTTTGAACATAAACCTACTTGTAAGTTGGCGTGTTTGTGGGCCGCACACGGACAGTTGGTTTCACATGAACAAAGGTGCTCGTTCTTTATGATTTGGCGTTCCCAAAAACGGTATTTTCGATCGCTTTTATCATTTTTTTGCCTGAAAAAAATGGCATTTATATAACTGTTAGCTGATCCAGATAGATCGTACAAAATAACTAATGTTAAATATGATGCCTCCGGTGGGGGAGTAATTGTTGGCACAGAAGATGCTAGTATTCTTAATGGCAATGATGTTATTAAGTCCGACAGTTTTTCCACAATTTCTAAATGCTGATAGTTTCGACAGCTCACAAATCAATACACTTGTTCCAGCAGCCTTTGCATCTGGTGGCGGCAATGGTGATGATGATGATGACGATGATGACAACGGCCATGGTAATAAGCAAAGGAATAAGGTCTGGACAGGCGATGGTCCGCCAGTAGGCAACTTTGGAAAAAATGGCGATCTGTATATTGATAATCTAAGTCCAAACCACACCGTTTATGAAAAAACAGGGCACAGAACCTGGGTGCCTAGAGGCGATTACATAGGTGGCTCTGGCTCGGGCGCAACCGGTCCAGCAGGTCCAACAGGCCCACAAGGTCCAGCCGGTCCAATGGGTCCAGCCGGTCCAGCAGGCGCTGATGGCGCAACAGGTCCAGCCGGTCCAGCAGGAGCAGACGGCGCAACAGGTCCAATGGGTCCAGCCGGTCC
>SBBK01000227.1 GCA_005240025.1 archaeon | reverse complement strand
CTTCGTCCAGCATCTTTTTGCAAAACGAAACTATTTCCTGCCAGTTTTTCTGCTCATACAGTTTTTTTATTACATCTATCGGGTTGCCAAGATAGCTCATCAACTATCGTGGTATGAAACGCCGCATTAAGATTTTACTTGAATCTTAAAAGGGGCGTTTTTGCGTCGAAATCGTTCTCGAATTTCGATGACGAAATGCAGCACAATAACCTTGGCAAACGCCAGAATGGAAATCAACGCTGCTGCGGTCTGCCCAAGATACAAAAGATACGAAGTGATCCCCACAGCAGTCATGACCTCAAGGGAGGTGCACGTGCAAAGCCACAAAAGTTTTTCTCGCACAGCAGTATTACTTGCGCATTTTAATTAAGCATTGAACCAGATCTTGTAAATATCGGAGATTCGCAGGTGAAGGATCAGATGTGGTCTCACCGTTAAAATATAGGTATTTTACATCTTGCTTCATCGGCGATATTATGCACGGTGAATGTTACAGGCGGGGAAATGGACAACCATACACAAGAAAGGAGTTCATCAGAGGCAAACCTCAACCAAAGATAGCCAAATTCCAGGGAGGAAAACAAGGGGATTATGACTTTTGTGTTCAGCTGTGCTCAAACGAAAAGGTGCAGATAAGGCACATGGCAATAGAATCAGCAAGGCTTGCGGCAAACAAGACATTGGAGCAGAGTACTGGCGAAACTGGATATTTTTCATTACTTCGAATATATCCGCACATTTTGCTGCGTGAAAACAAGATGATTGCAACTGCTGGTGCAGACAGGCTTCAAGAAGGCATGAGACGTGCATTTGGCAAGGCAGTAAGCATGGCAGCACGCGTAAAACAAGGCCAAGTGCTTATGGAGATGCACGTAAAAAAGGAGCACCTCGATTTGGCAAAAAAAGCACTGGTCGGTGCATGTGTCAAGCTACCAGTAACACCATCAATCAAGGTAGTTCCCCTAAAAAACTAGGATAGTTTTTTTAAGATCTCGGACTTGATGTTATTCAGCATTTTCAGAAATTCCAAAAACTCGTCCTTTGTAGGATCACGATTTAGAATTCTTCTTGTTTGATAATAAAATGAGTTGTACAGCCTTCCAATGACCAACCCGTATTTGAAGGACACATCGCTGACTTTGAGTGAATTTGCAATGTCGCGCACTTCTTTTATATTATCAAGGGATTCCTGGATTTTTTCATTAATTTTCTGTTCAAGTCTTTTGTCCACATCAAAGATAGGAACATCCAGGATTAAAGGTCATGCCAGATTTGAAGCGTTACGTTTTATTAGACTCCCGTCAGAGTAAACGATCATGCGGCTGTAGTACAGCCTGGTTAATATTCGGGATTGCCAATTCCGCTACCCGGGTTCAAATCCCGGCAGCCGCACCACATAATCATTTTTGAGCAAATTGAATAAAAAACGAAGTTTAAGCGTACGCTTAAAATCTTCTTTGAAATCTTGGTTTTCTGTGCTTTGGTAAGCATTCGCGACAATAAACCGGTCTTCCCTCTTTTGGTTCAAAGGGAACCTCGGACTGTTTGCCACAATCAGAGCATGTACACGGGTACATTTTTTTCTCTTCTGACATGCCTATAGTGTTGGATTTAATGACACTATATGAATCAATGATTATATAATTTAAAAATCGCCTTCCCAGATAGGAGTTGTGAGACTAGCAGCATCACTCCCATGTATCGTAGTTTTTGCATCTGGAATGCTTGTGTCGTTTCCACTTTTGGCTGCTGCAGAAGCATACCAGATGATTGCGGCCACAGAGAGGGGAACATTAAGCATAGGAATATCCACAGAACCCCAGTCCCCCAAGCCAGGCGACAGCGCCAAGCTAAAAATTGACTTTTTAAATCCCCAGACCAAAACAGTGCAGCAGCACATCGACTATACCGTCACGGTAACAAGAGATGGCGACGCAGTCTTTGGTCCAATCCAACTCACACACACATCTACTGGCAAGGTCACCATCCCAGTCCAGTTCAGGGATGGAGGCAAGCACCAGATCACAGTAGACGTGCAAGGAATCTTGTTTCAACCCATGCCATCCGAAAAGGCCTCATTTTCGATAATGGTTGGTGAGGACACGTCATCCCAACCAAAAGAAGAACCAAAAGCGGCAGAAGCCCCAATGGTGCAAAAGTCAGAAAAGCCAAAACCAGCACTTCCTGATGTTGACAAAAATAAGGCAGCGGCCAAAGACAAAACTGGAAAAGACAAGACGGGCTCTAAACAAAAGTCCGACAAAAAACCCTATTCCAAGTCCGACAAGAAAACCAAAAAAGCCAAGAAATCGGTCAAAAAGCCAAAGGCCGAATAGCATTAGTTCCTTGGTTTTAGGCCCCGTCTTATCATCTCAAGGGCATTCGATATTTTTTCGGGTTTTGGAAGCTGGATCATAAAGACATTGTCTTTTCCAATCTGCGAGTGTGGCGAGGACAGCGCAAGCATTGACGTGCCAGCAAGTGCCTCGAAGAACGGCAACGACTCATTTGCATAAAGGAGGACCCTTTCCTCTATCCCGCCTTGTGAAAATGTGAGCACTATATCAACAAAGACATGGCCCAGCCCGTCCTGCAAAATGTCAAGATTTGTCTCAACCGAGAGGGGTTTTCCTGCTATTTGCTGCATTATCTGATCAAATCGTTTTTCTGACAAAATTAGGCAGGGAACACTGGTTCCGTTGTAGTTAAATGAGGTAACCCCAACATGCACCCGATCCATAAGTTTTTTCAAATCATCCTCAGGCATTTCATTCCTCCATCTTCGATACGATTTTGTCAGACGCCCTAATTAAAAATGGTGAAACAAACGCACTAATGATTGATATAATACCAATCAGCGGAAAGACAAAGCTGCTCACGACCCCGATGTCAACGCCCGTCTTTACTATGACTATTGAAAACTCGCCACGCGGTCCTGCAAGTGCAAAGGCAGAACGCAGCGATTTTGCCTTTCCCTGTCTGAACAAAAGTGTTCCAGATATTGCGCCCCCAAACTTGACTAAAATTGCTAGTGCGACTAGTCCTATGGCCAGCAATGCATAGTTGCCCAGTTCAGATATGTCCATGAGTGCCCCCACCGAGACAAAGAATATGGCTACAAACATGTCCTTAATTGGACTGGATAAGATTTTGGAGACCTCGGCGGACTTGGATTCTGCCACCAGCACCCCAGCAAGGAATGCCCCAACGGCAACCGAAAGGCCGACAATGTTTGCAAACAATGCATACCCAAAGCAGACACCGAGAACAGACAGGAGCAAGATTTCCTTGTGTTCGGTTGCTGCAACCTTGTCAATCAGTCTTGGAATTACCCGTATTCCCACGGTAAGCGTCCCGCCGATTAATGCTGCGGCAACTGCCAAGATCACAATTATACTGTCATATGAGACATCGCCCACCAACGCCACAGATTCCAAGGTTGCAATTAGAATTACTGCAATTACGTCCTCGACAATTAGCATTCCAAGTACCAAAATCGATGATTCTTTTCTTATTTTACCTGTGTCCTCGAGTATTTTGACAATGATTGCAGTGCTGCTAATTGAGAGTGCGGCACCCAGAAACAGCGAATCCATAAAGTTCAGGCCCACAAGGCCAGACACATAAAACACGATTCCAAGTGTCAAAAACAATCCAATCGTTCCGGCACCTATTGCCACCTTGCCTATTGAACGAATTTTTGAGAATGGAAACTCGATCCCGATCACGAACAAAAGCAAAATCACTCCAAGTTCTGAAAAGATGTTAAGAACCCCCATATCGGAAAGAATTCCCTGCTTGCCTAGTCCCATGACGCCACTTTCTGGCGGCAAAAAAGAGCTCCAGATTGGCGAAAGTGGCCCAATCAGCATGCCTGCAAAAAGGTAGCCGACAATTAGCGGCTGCCGCATCTTGAAAAACGTCAGGGTCACAACCGATGCCACTAGCATGATTATTGCCAGATCCGTAATGAAGGACGAGTGTGGTATTTCCGGGGTGATTTTGGCAATAATGTTTTGGATCTCGCCACTGGCTGCCTGCTGTCCAATCTGTAAAAGATGATTTTGCACTAGTTGGTGGTAGCTAAAATACTTAAAATGATTTTGGGTATAGTCAGATTGAGGATTCTAGTATTTACCTGAACTTTTTCTTGGTTTCTGATATCGATTTTTGTGTTTTATCCAGTTTGTTTGACAGGGAATTTAATCGATTAATGACTTCTTTTAGGTTACTCTCATCGCTGAGTTTTTCCTTTATTTTTTTTAGTTTTTCATCGCTTATTTCCATAGATAACCCTACTCTTCTTTTAGTCCCAGCAGTCTTTTAATATTTTCTAGCTCCTCCTTCATGGTGTCTACGTCACTGCTGGCTGCATCCACAGCATCTTCGGCTCGCCGTTTCGTTGCCTCCTTTTCTGCCGTCGCCCTAGAAAGTTGTTGTGTAAGATTTTGTACAGGTCTTTGCCCAAAGTAATATCCAAGCACCGCTGCAACAAATCCACCCAACAATGCGGTCATTTTTTCTAAAAGGACTGCATCCTTGAAGTAAAGAAGAACTATCCCGAAGTAGATCATAAAGGGAATTACCACCACTACTGCAAGTATGAAGGAGCGGCGCGATTTAGATTGTTCATCAAACTGGTCTTTTTCAGTCTTAGATGGATCATCAACCAATTTTAGTTAGAATCGAGGCATTGGATTTAAACGTGTTGCCAATCCCGATAATTTTTGGTGTGCTAGATCACACTGATTGTTTTTGCAAGCATCTTGACCCTTTCATTTTCAGGTTCGTCGAGCTTGTGTTCTGTGTATTTGGAGTTGAAGTACAGCAAATCTATTACCTTTGATTTGTCGACGGTCACTATTGTAGCCTGGCTTGATGGCGGTATGTTTGTGTTTGTCAGAATAACCAGCTTATCCACAAATGCAGAGGATTTTACTACATTTGATATTGTCTCAAAGTTCTTAGAATGATTTGCGTCCATTACCACGGTGATTCCGATTTTTGTGCCAAACAGATCAGAATATACAACATCAAACGATGGGTTTGACTTGGATGCTTTGGATACATTACCCATCTCGTGCGCAAAATTGACCAGATTCGAGATTGCCTGTTTTATGAGGCCCTGCGTTTGAGCAGACACACGCTTTATTTTGATAAACTCCGATATCGGCACCTCCATGATACTGCCCTTTACCTTCAAACCGGGGTATGTCTGCTTTATGGTTTCATCAATTACAGCCTCTGTTATCTCAGATGCCCCGAGTTCCCTTGCACTTTCTATTGCATGGTTTAGGATATTGATTATAGAGCGAACGTTTCTAAACTCTGGAAACTCGTCACACAGAACACGGATCTTTGCGGACAGGTCTTGCTGCTCTTTTTTGTTAAATCGTTCGGTGCGGTCTGCCTCTTTTATGTATTCAATCGCTATTTCGATTAGTTCATCAATTGCGTTTGCGCCTGCAAGGTCGATTTTGTAGTTGGCCTTTTCCAGTCTGTCAAATACCGACGGATTGGTACGCTGAACATCCATGTACAATGATGGAGTGGTTATCAGAAGAAGTACAGATGCAGGAATGTGTGCGTTGATCAGCGATTTTATAAATTCAAGTGAGCATTCCTGCGCATCTAATTCGTCCAGCTCAAACAAGGTCAGCTTTCCCAAAAGATCATGACTTAATCTGGCAATTGCCGCAAGCCTTCCGTGAATTTCATCCAGGTTCTTTACGGTGTCATGCGAACCGGTTATCGCGTTTCGTATTATTGCCGATTCGTGCTGGCCATGGTTTGCCGCCAGGTAGCTGTCAAGGGCTGCGCTCAAAACAGATGACCTGTCATATATGATGTTCTCGGTTTTTTGCTTTAGTGTTGTTCCTTTGAGTCTGTCCAAAATTCCATATCCGAGCGCTTTTTTTGCCAAATGGTCTCCTTTTTGGGCCTTTTCACAGATCTGGTACAAAAGCTTGGCCTTGAGATCAGTGAACAGTTCCCTCCCAAACCCCCTCATTATTGCGTTGTAGATGCTTTCGTTTGTCTTTGGCGAAATCCTCGATAGGTCCACATATGTAGTCATTATGTCTTGTCTTGTCTTCATGGTTTTGATGTGCAACGCAAGATGTGTCTTGCCGGAACCCACGTCCTGAATTACAGTGATCAGCCTGAAATCGTTTTCAGTTGAGTTTCTTCGAGATATCGATTTGTAAAGATCCGAAACGCATTCCGTTATTGTAGCCTTGGCTTCTTGGTGTCTTGTTCCTCCAAGAATTTTTGCGTCATTTTCTGTTGGGGTAGGGCTACTAGGATATGGGTTTGATTTGAGACCGTAGGGATATGTCATAATCTTCTCACATAGCCATGTAGCAGACCGCGCACCAAGACTCCCTCCTGGCCGCCGGTTGAGATCTCGTATTTTGATTGGTTTGCCTCGATTAGTGATGATGCCTGTGAATAAAATTTCTCAGTAGTGATGTTATGTTCTTGGCAGATTTTTTGCCGTATTGCTGCAAAGGGGACCCAGCCCAGCGAGGTGGAAAGTGCTGTGATTTCTTTGTTAAACAGATTCTCAAAATCAATTGTCGGCTCGCTTGGTTTTGGGCTCTGTAGCTGACGTACTGTATCTTCCAGATTTTTGACAATTTTTGACAAAATTTTGAATTTTGGATCGTTTTGGCTTATGTGCGACAGATAGTTTTCCTTGCTCCAGACATAGTACGCGATTCCTTTGTTGTCAACGATCACCTGGTCGTCTTTGATGAGTGTTTCAAGTGAGGATTCCGCGTCTGAGCCAAAGATCTTTTTTAGTTCCATCTTTTTTATTCCGCAGACTCCCGACGCCTGTACTTTGTCAAGAATCTGGGAATTCATGCCTATAAATCCCTGAAATTTTTTTTAATGGACAAGGTCGAGTTGTGTTACAATTTTGTGAAAAATTGTTGCCCATCCAGGCATTCGCCAGTGCGTGAAAATTACATATTGCTGTAATTTTAACGATAGTCGCAGGGTGATGATTAGGTCATCTGAAACTAATGTGGAATGAGACCTGGGGTATCTGACTGCTTTTGATCTAGGACATGTTGAGCTCTTTTCGGATCTCATCTACGCCGCGAATTCCAAAAATGTCACGGACCTGCTGGAGCCGTATGCTTTCTTTGAGCAGGTCACGACCGATCCTGTTTACTAGTACTGCAAACAGGTCAGAGAACCGGATCTCCCACTTGTCCGCACATTCAAGCATTTTGCTTATTGCCCACTGGCGAACCTCTTGTGGGAGCGATATTTTTTCCTGCGACTCTATTGAAATCCTGTCAAAAAGGTTCACAATTGATGAGGTCTGTTCTGCCATTTTTTCAATGTCTTTTAGCTCGCCATATTTTGATTCTGCCAAAATTCGTATGTTTGAT
>SBBK01000167.1 GCA_005240025.1 archaeon | reverse complement strand
TGGGATATCGCCTATTCCAGTAAGGGGAGAGCGTAATGCGTCATCGTATGTTTTGATGTGCGTGTTTGTGTACCGGGTTGCCATTTACTACAACTGCATGAGAGGTAATGCAAGGCCACAATGTGTCAAGCACATGCTTGGATGCTAGTATGTTTTTTTAGAAAGAATTATGCCCAACACTCAGCTAAATTACAAGTTCAGGATCAATCCAGTATTTGAAATATTGTTTTTAAAAATGGTAAAAGAACAAACTCGCCTTATTGCTTTAGTGAGGCAACATAATTAATTCCAGAGTTGAGCCACTCTGAAAGAATTTTTTCTGTCTTGCATCCATCAGGGCCAACGTAGACGAATCCCTTCATTGGGTTTACAGTAAAATCCATAGGACGTGTATGGGGTTTAGTTAATACCTTTTCGTAATACTCAGGGCCTGTTCTAACCACCAAGTCGTTTTTAATGATTCCACAGGACATTTTTCCATTTAGTAAAAATGCAATTCCTCCAAACATCTTCTTTTCGGTAATGTGCTTGTTGCTTTTGAGTGACTTGCGTACCCTGTCGGCAAGTTTTTCATCATATGCCATGTAATTTTCACTTTTACCTATTGCGACTCGATACAGGATATAAAGAATCTTTGATGTGAATTATGTTTTTGATAAACGGTTCTGATGCCCTGTAAGAGCTGCGAACAAACGGTCCTGACACGACATATCTAAATCCCATCCTTTCTGCATCTTTTTTGTATTCATCAAATTTCTGCGGCGACAGATATTCTGCTACAGGTAAGTGTTTTAGCGTAGGTTGTAGGTACTGACCCATTGTAACCATCTCGGCTCGTGCAGCCCTCAGATCACTCAGAGTTTGAAGGACTTCGTCTTTTTTTTCTCCAAGACCAAGCATTATCGAGGATTTTGTATAGATTTTTGAATCGATGTCCTTTATCATTTTTAAAACAGAAAGGCTTTGCACATACGACGCTCTTGCATCCCGCACTTTGGGGGTTAGCCTTTTTACGGTTTCAATATTGTGGGATATGACGGCAGGCCTTGAATCTATTATTTTTTGTATCGATTTTTTGCTGCCCCCGTAATCTGGGATTAGTGGCTCTACCATTGTTTTAGGAGAGTGTCTTTTGATTGCACGTACTGTGTCTGCCATGTGTTGTGCACCTCCGTCTTCTAGGTCGTCCCTGCAAACAGCCGTGATCACCACATAGTTTAAGCCCCAGTCCGCAATTGCTCGTGCGACCCTTTCTG
Source organism: archaeon (assembly GCA_005240025.1). Classification (GTDB taxonomy): domain Archaea; phylum Thermoproteota; class Nitrososphaeria; order Nitrososphaerales; family Nitrosopumilaceae; genus Nitrosotenuis. Next base: position 12,140 of record SBBK01000167.1, on the reverse strand, counting down.
GTTCTTGCACATCCAAAAATTCAGGCCTGCCCGTATTTACAGCACAAAACCTGCACCCCCTTGTACAAGTATCCCCCATTATCATAATTGTAGCAGTTCCGACGCCCCAACACTCCGATAAATTTGGGCATTTTGCCTCCTCACAAACGGTATGAAGTTGTTGTGCAGCAAGGGTTTGCCTGACTTTGAGGTAGTTTTCCCCAGACGGAATCTTCATTCTTATCCAGTCTGGCTTTCGGATCAACTCCACATCCTAAAAGTTTCAGTACAGGATATTAAGAGTTGAGATAGACTCAAGATTTAACAGCATCAATAATCACAAGATCGGTGTGAGGACTCCATTTTATGAACTCCACAAATCCCTTGGCGCAAAGATAATAGACTTTCATGGATGGGAAATGCCGCTGGAATATTCCGGTATAATTGCCGAGCATGGTTGTGTTAGAAATTTTGTTGGCTTGTTTGATGTGTCTCACATGGGCCGCTACCAGATAACTGGAACGGATGCGTTTGAGGTTGTACAGAACTTGATTACAAATGATATATCGAAACTTGATGACAACCGTGGACTATACTCGCCAATGTGCAATGAGGAAGGGGGCATAATTGACGACATCATTGTGTTCAGATTAGCCGGGGAAAGCTTTCTAGTTGTTGTCAATGCTTCAAACAGACAAAAAGACCTCCAGTGGATCTTGGAGCACGCAAAATCCGCAAATGTTGAAGATGTCAGTGAAAATATTTCACTCCTTGCATTGCAGGGGCCACACGCACAACAGATGCTGCAAAAAGCAGTCGAGTTCGATTTGTCACAGCTAAAGTCTTTTGGCATAGTTGACACAAAGATTTTTGGGGCAGACTGCAAAATATCAAGAACCGGTTATACCGGCGAGGACGGTTTTGAGATATTTTGCGATTCCGCAAGACCTGAAATCTGGACCAGACTAATGCAGGCAGGTACCGAATTTGGCCTCAAGCCAGCTGGCCTTGGGGCAAGGGACACGCTCAGACTAGAGGCAGGTCTGATGTTATATGGGAACGACATTGACGAGTCCACCACACCCTTTGAGGCACCGCTAAAGTGGACAGTCAGGCTGGAAAAGGACTTTATTGGAAAAACCGCCCTGCTGAACAAAAAACCAGCAAGAAAGCTTGTTGGTTTTGAGGTCGCTGAAAAAAGAATCGCAAGGCACAGCAACCACGTCATCATTAATGGAGAAAAGGCAGGCTTTGTAACCAGCGGGAGTTTTTCTCCGACATTAAAAAAATCCATAGGTCTTTGTTATGTTCCTCCTGATGTTGCAATCGATCAGATGATCGGAATCTGTATTGGCGCCAAGATATACAATGCCAAAATTTGCCATACAAGATTTTACAAACGAAATTAAAGTTTTATAATTACGAGGCAAGGAGGGCAGATGTTGGAAGAGATCAAATTTACCAAGGAACACGAGTGGGCAAAATTAAGCGGTGGTTTTGCGATTGTAGGCATTTCAGATTTTGCCCAAAAGCAACTAGGCGACATCGTCTCAGTTGAATTGCCCAAGGTTGGAAGCGTTTTCAAACAGCTGCAGGTGATGGCAATAATTGATTCCATAAAGGCATCTTCTGACATTTACTGCCCCCTAAGTGGCCAGATAATAGAAATCAATCAAAACCTGCACGATCACCCAGAGTTGATTAACCAGTCCCCATACGATGGAGGTTGGATGGTCAAGATAAAACCAGCAAACAAAGACGAGTTCGATGGTTTGATGACAGGAACCCAATACGAAGAGTTTGTCGGCCAAAAGTGAGTTCTATGAATTACATACCAATAACAGAAAATGACAGAAATTCGATGCTGAAGCAAATTGGAGTAGAGTCGATAAATGACCTACTTAAAGACGTCAGACCCCCTCTCAATGATGAACTAAACCTCCCAAAGCCCATGAGCGAGTTTGAAATAAGACAGCATATGCAGGAAATGGCCAAGAAAAATACGGTTCTAGCGAATTTTGTCGGGGCTGGTTCGTACGACCATTACATCCCGTCTGCACTGAACCACATTCTTGGCAGGGGCGAGTTCTCCACAGGATATACGCCATACCAGGCAGAGGCAAGTCAGGGGACACTACAGGCAATGTACGAATTCCAGTCATTTGTATGCCTTCTTACTGGAATGGACATTTCAAATGCCTCATTGTATGATGGGGCATCTGCACTGGCTGAGGCTGCACTTCTTTGTTCTTCCTACAATGGAAGAAACCGAATTTACGTCAGGGATAGGCTGCACCCCCACTACCTGCAGGTGCTAAAGACATACTGCAATGCTGCAAATCTAGAGATTACAGACAAAATAGATGAGAAAACCTCGTGTGTAATAGCACAAAATCCAGACTTTCATGGCAACGCAGAAAATTTGGCTCACCTGGCAGACCAGGCTCACAAGGCAGGTGCTTTGTTTGTTGTCTGTGTTGTGGAACCGACATCACTTGCAATACTTAGAGCACCTGCCGATTATGGTGCAGATATTGTGGTAGGTGAGGGCCAGTCATTTGGAATACCAGTAAACTTTGGAGGCCCCTGTCTGGGATTTTTGGCAACCAGGGACTTTCTTTTGAAAAAAATTCCAGGAAGGATTTGCGGTATGACTGTAGATTCCAAAGGCAACAAGGGCTTCGTGCTGACATTTCAGGCAAGAGAGCAGCATATACGAAGGGAGCGGGCTACAAGCAACATCACAACAAACCAGGGCCTCATGGCTTTGGCTGCAACCGTATACCTGGCGCTGATGGGCAGAAACGGCCTTCGGACAGTAGCAAGCCTTTCCTATGCAAGGGCGCATTCTTTGCAGCAAAAGTTGCAGGGGCTCGGCTTTAAAATCCTAAATGACAGACCGTTCTACAACGAGTTTCTGGCCCAGACACCAAAACCGGCTGCAAAGATCCTCTCAAAATTGTCCGAAAACGGCATACAGGGAGGACTAGAGATCGGCCAAGACAGGATTCTTGTTTGTTGCACAGAAACCAACACGGCCCAAGACATAGAACGCTATGTTTCCGCGGTGAGGGAATCATGAAGACGATATTTGAATATGACGAGCAAACCAGCGGACACCTTGCCGACGAACAGGTATCCATTGAGCTTCCAGGGGATCTCAGGAGGGGGGACCTGCCACTTCCAAACGTTAGCGAGGTCAATGTCGTAAGGCATTACACAAATTTGTCCAGAGAAAATTTCGGAGTCGATGTCGGGTTTTACCCACTTGGGTCTTGCACAATGAAGTACAATCCAAAAGTAAACGAAGATGTTGCAAAATTGGAAGGATTCAGTAGTCTGCACCCACATGCTGGTGCCAAGTTTGCACAGGGCTCCCTCCAGCTAATGTGGGATCTTGAGCAACTCCTAAAGGAAATAACTGGGATGGATGCGTTTTCTTTGCAGCCTGCCGCAGGCGCTCAAAGTGAGCTCCTTGGAGTAATGATAGCAAAGGTGCATTTTGCGCAAAAAAATCAAAAAAGGTCAAAGGCAATAATTCCGGATTCGGCCCACGGCACCAATCCTGCCACTGCTGCAATATGCAAGATGGAGACAGTCGTAATTCCTACGGATTTGCGGGGAAATATGGATCTGCAGAAATTCAAAGAAGCCCTGACTCCAGACATTGCAATAGTTATGCTGACCAATCCAAATACTCTCGGATTATACGAGGAAAACGTTTTAGAAATTTGCGAGCTTGCCCACAAAAACGGCACCCTCACCTATTGTGATGGGGCCAACATGAACGCAATGCTAGGCATAACCAAGCCCGCAGAACAGGGCTTTGACATGATTCATTTGAATTTGCACAAGAGTTTTTCGACGCCGCATGGTGGAGGCGGTCCTGGGGCCGGTGTGCTTGGGGTCCGGAAATTTTTGGAAGGCTATCTGCCCATTCCCAGAATAGTTAAGCAAGACGCCAAATATGCTTTTGATTACGACAGGCCCAAATCCGTTGGAAAGGTCCATTCGTTTTATGGAAATTTTGGCATGCTGGTTAGAGCGTACTGCTATATCAGAACTTGGGGCTCAGACATTAGAAAGGTTTCAGAGCATGCGGTACTGAACGCCAACTATCTTCTGAGCTTGCTAAAGGAGACGTTTGAGGTTCCCTACAACAGGAGCTGCGCCCATGAGTTTGTTGTCTCGTCTAAGAATTTTGGGCAGAAAAGCGCGCAAAACATTGCAAAGAGGCTTTTGGATTACGGGTTCCACCCACCGACCATTTACTTTCCGTTAATTGTCAGTGAAGCCCTTATGATAGAGCCGACCGAGACGGAAAACAAAGAGACCCTCGACAGGTTTGCATCCGCCCTCAAAGAAATAACCAGAGAGATAGAAGAAAACCCTCAGATCGTTGCAAATGCACCGCACGCCACTCCTGTTGGGAGACTGGATGAGGTCATGGCAGCAAGAAAACCGAACCTGAAATGGAGTGCAGGTAATAGAATTATCTAGCACCAAAACCTAGACCATTTTGTGAAAGAATCTACCAATACCTACAAATCGCAAAAGCTGATCAGGGTTTTTCTAAAATACGAAAAAGACACAATACAGCAAATTACCATCACTGGGGATTTTTTCATACATCCAGAAGAAAGCCTAGAAAGACTTGAAGGAGAATTGGTAGGCACGAAACTGGAAAAGAGTGCCATTATGGAAGTAGTTGAGAGAAGTTTGACTGATTCACAGGTTTTTGGTTTTGACTCACAAGCCATGACAGAGGCAATTTTGGGGTGTTTGGATAAATGAACATTGATGGAATTCGAGTGCTAGAGACTGGTTACAATTCTGCTCCTTGGAACATGGCAATTGATGAGGCATTACTTGAGGGTCTTGGAGATACGCCGACATTGAGGCTTTATGGCTGGAGGCCTGCAGCCGTGTCAATTGGTTACTTTCAGTCACTTGAGCGAGAAGTAAATGTCACCACGTGCAATAAGTATGGCATCGATGTTGTCAGAAGAATTACTGGTGGGGGAGCAGTATTTCACGATTCGGAATTGACATACTCGTTTTTGACAAAATCATACGACAAAAACATAATGGAATCATACAAGGTCATCTGCGACGCAGTAATTATTGGACTTGGCAGGCTTGGTTTTTCCGCGAAATTTTCGCCAATAAACGACATAACCATTAACGGGAAAAAAGTTTCAGGCAATGCGCAGACACGGAAAAAAAATGTCCTGCTCCAGCACGGCACCATACTGCTTGATGCTGATATAGAAAAAATGTTTTCTGTGTTGAAGGTGGCACCAGAGAAAATACATGACAAGACAATAACAGATGCAAGACAGAGAATCACAGTTTTGAACAGAACATTTGATGAGACAGCAACTGCGCTAAAGGCAGGATTTGGCGAGAAATTTAATGCAGAACCTGTCATTGATGCGTTAGCCTGGCAAGAACAAGACATGGCAAAAAAACTGGTCAGGGAGAAATATGCAACAAAGCGGTGGAACTGGAAAAGATGATGCATCAAGATTTATTGCTATGAGTACTGATTCTGATTCGTGTACGATGCGGTAATTATTGGCGGAGGTCCCGGCGGGTATTCTTGTGCCATTAGGGCCGCCCAGCTTGGAGGCAAAATATGCCTAATAGAAAAGGGCGGTTTGGGTGGAACCTGCACACAGCGAGGCTGCATCCCTACAAAATTCCTACATGCCGCAGGCGACACCATACGAAGGGCCAACTACTCAAAAAAGAATGGCATGGACATCAGCATCAAGATAGATTATAAAGTTCTCAGGTCCAGAATGCAGGCAACCGTGGACAAGCTGGCTCATGGTATAAGGCTCCTCCTTGAGAGCAACGGAGTTGACATAATACAAGGTACTGCCGGCATTTTGTCGCAAAACAAGGTTTTTGTAAATGGAAAAGAAATAGAAGCAAAACACATAGTCATTGCCACCGGCAGTCATCCTGTTTGTATACAAGGATACGAATTTGGCGGCAACGTCTTGTCGACCAGCGCTATCCTGGATCTTGATGAGCTGCCAGAGACAATTACAGTTGTTGGCGGAGGCTACAGCGGTTGCGAGTTTGCCGCCATTTTGAATGCGTTTGGGTGCCGGGTTTCTCTGATAGAGGCAGAAGAGCACCTCTTGCCTGCACATCCGGCAGAGATTGGGAAGATCATTGAAAAATACATGAGGATGGATGGTATCAACATAATGACAAAAACCAAAGTTGAGAGAATTACAGATAAAGCAGTTATTGCTGACGGGCAAAAAATAGAATCTGAGAAAATACTTGTTAGCACTGGCAGGCATCCCAACATAAATCCAGATGAGCTGAACAGAATCGGCATAGAATTTGAAAGAAATGGCATAGTTGTAAACGAAAAAATGGAAACAAATGTTCCAGGCATATTTGCCATAGGCGATGTCACCGGCGTGTATGAACTTGCGCATGTGGCGGCAAAGCAGGGCGAGATTGCAGCACAAAATTTGATGGGCATCAAAAGTAAAATCGATTACAGCGCAGTTCCTGCATGTGTCTTTACATATCCCGAACTGGCCTTTGTAGGCAAATTTGAAGGAAAAAAAGGCGAATTCTCCCTTGCTGCGAGTGCAAAAGCAAGCTGCCTTGGAGAGACAAGAGGTATGATCAAGGTTTTTGAAAATAACGGGGTGCTGGTTGGCGCAGTAATGATTGCGCCCCATGCCGGGGAGCTGATTGGCGAGGCCGCACTGGCAATTAAGATGCGACTAAAACCGCAGGATGTCTTTGAGACCATCCACGTGCATCCGACACTGCCTGAATCGTTTGTAGACGCACTGAAAGACATTGATGGCATGGCCATACATCTGCCAAAGACTGGCAAAACCTGACAGAGTCCAGATGGAATTTATGACATATAATTTGTTCAGAACATGATGCGGTCAAAAACAGGAATAGAACTTGGCATCAGGGCACCGCTGAACGCAATAAAAAAAGCCGCTACAATAACTGATGCAAGCATGCTTGATTTTTATTTTGTTGCAGAGACGCACCCAAGCTTTGCAGGAGTTGATGCGCTGCAAGCACTTGATACCATTGCATCAAAAATTCAAAACACCACACTTGGTACAGGCATTGTCAATGTTTACTCGCGTAACAGAAAAACAATGCTGGAAATGACAAAGAAAATTTACCAAAAATCTGACGGCAGGTTTGTTCTTGGGGTCGGAACGAGTGCTCCAGTAGTCGTGGAAAAAATGTATGATAAAAAATTTGAAAGGCCGCTTGCCAGAATCAAAAATTATACAGATTTTATAAAAAAACACCATACAGGACCCGTTTACTGGGCAGCCGTAGGAGACATTATGACCAGGCTTGCGGCTAAACACGCAGACGGGGTTGTGTTTTTTTTGAAACCAGAGAGTGAGATCAGGCGCAGCATCAAAATCATAAAAAACATGCTTGCCGCAACAGGCAGAGACTATGACAAATTCGACGTTGTTTCAATTAGGCCCACGTATCTTGAAAACGCTAAAACCGGAGCAAAAAGTACAATAGCTGGATATGTCGGTGCAAACGAGTTTTATTCCAGACCGCTGGAAAAGGCAGGTTACAAAAAGGAGGTCAGAATGATACGCCAGACATTTGCAAGAGAGGGGCTGCGCGAGGCGGCGCGACACGTAAGCGATAAAATGGTACTGGAACTGGCAACATTTGGCAGTGTCAGAGAATGTGCCGAAAAGACAAGACAGTTTGCAGACAGAGTCGAGATTAAAACTGTCATGGCTGGCTTTGATCTGCCAAAAGACGCTTATGGTGTAGGTTTTTTCAAAAATTTGGAAAAGTTGGCAGGCCTGCTCTGAAATGCCGGCCATCAACATATCCGACATCGACATTGGTTTTGCCAGATATTCCTATACGATAAAAGAGATAGTCGACGACCTTCTCAAAGACAAGCTTGATGAGGAAGTCAAGGAGTTTTGCAAAAAAGAATTGGGAATTTCCCAAGTCTACAAATCCTATGATTTATCCAGAGTAAAGTTTGATGGAACTGACTATTTGCCCCCAGAAATAAGACTAAATGACATGTACGTCACAAGTGCCAAAAAAATACTGTGCAAGCCAGAAAATATAGGACTGCTCATCACCATTAATGACTGCCAGCAATACCTCGACCCGGCACCAACCGTAGAAGTTACAGCAAGGCTTGGCCTGAGCAAGGAAATTCGAACGCAGAACTTTCAAGGTCTTGCGTGTTCGTCGTTTTCTGAAGCCATGCTCAACGCTGCAGGGCATTTTGCCTTGGGCAAAGGAGACGCACTTGTTTTAATCGGCACGTACTACACCGGCTGGTTTTTGGACCGAATAAAACAGGTAGACCGCGTCACAATGAAAAACAAAAAGGACTTTAACAATTTTATCTATTTTTTGGTTTTCAGTGACGTAACAGCGGCTGCAATACTATCTGAATCTGGAGAAAAAATTGCCCGGGTAGACACCGACACCATTTGCTCGCGCAAGGATACAAGCCCTGATGGATACAAAAAGGCAACGCTCAGTCTTGCACCGGACAACATGCACAGGATGGTCTTTGACATGAATGTCAATTCAAAACTTCTAAAGGAGAGGTCTGCGGAACTTTGCCTGGAAAACATTTCACAAATAAGACAGAAATTTCCAGAAGACTGTGCAAGGGTCAAGTCCTGGGGGCTTCATTCTGCGGGAAAAGTTTTTGTGGACTATGTCAGAGAACGCTGCGGTATTGAAAAAACCAAGGCAGCACTTACCTATGACCTGATGAGGGAGACCGGCAACACAGGAGCTGCAAGCTCACTGCAACTTGTCAGCGAGTCAATAAGGCGCAGAGTCTTGAACAAGGGCGAACTTGGCGGAATTGTTGATTATGGCTGGGAGGGGGCAAACGCGTTCCTTTACAGTGCATGAAAACGCCATTGCCGGATTTTTAAAAATATGTAAAATGATTGAAATTTTAGCCAAACAGCGAGGCGAGGCCTTCCATTGCTTGCTCTTCGGTTTTTGCTGCAGGCGTCTCATCTTTCTTTTTCTCTTCACCGCCTGCAGGTGCTGCTGCGGCTGGTGCTGCTGCAACGGCCACTGGTGCAGCCTTGATTGCCTCTTCAATATTTACATCGGCAAGGGCTGAAACTAGGGCCTTTACTTGGGCGTCGTTGACTGCTGCGCCGGAAGCCTTGATTATGCTGCTAATGTTAGCTTCATTAATTTCCTTTTTTAGCTTGTGCAAAATTAATGCAGCGTAAACGTATTCCATTGTATGGTGACTGCCATTTGTGGATAATATAAAACTATCAGGCTAATTGAGAATTTTCAGACTTCGACAAATAGAGTAGAGGTTTTGTTTTAGATTTTTGTCGTATAGGGTGTCCATTCTTTGCTTTAGTACTCGCTTTGCCTGATCTCGCTCTTGGCCATCAGGTAGGGACAAAACGTTATTGAGGAGTTCGGAGAGTGACTCGCGTATCCACCCATCCAAAACTGAATACATTTTTGATGATATCAGAATGACCTTGTTTTCATCCAGATCGAGGATCTCGTTGAATGTCTCGTGTTCTGTTCTGTAGATAAATGCGAAAATGCAGTTTGCCGGCGTGGGTGCTGCAAGTATTTCAGCCGATCGAGGGCCCGCCTTTCCCTGGGAAACCTTGTTTTTTAGGCCTACAGGATTTACTATTGTGCCGCTCACACCAATTTTTGAACCCTCAACACCGGTAGCCACTCCAAAGATCATGTTTCGATATGGACCGTCCGGTTTTGATGCAAAGATGTATTCGCCTTCCTTTAGTGCTTCTTTTTTGCGGCCGAACATGAGAAAATGGCGGACGGCAGTGTATTTAATTTTTGGCGGCAATACTCCTTAATATTAGTCAGTCCGAGTCTCAGAAGATGAACAAGGAAGAGATTCTTGCCAAGTTTTCGTCAGAGCCGGACAGATACTACAAGGTCAGATTATTTTCTGAACATGGGTTTGTGCGCAGGTCATGTTCTGTATGCAAGAGATTTTTCTGGACGGTGGACGGTGGCAGAGACGCGTGCCCTGACCACGCAGAGGACACCTATTCATTTATTGGGAATCCCCCCACAAGCAAACGATTCGACTATACGGAAGCATGGAAGCAGGTCGAGTCATTTTTTGTCAAAAATGGCCATGCCTCGGTAAACAGATATCCGGTGGTATGCCGGTGGCGAGATGACCTATATTTCACAATTGCTTCTATTGTCGATTTCCAGAGGGTGATGGGCTCAAAGGTGGTCTTTGAGTTTCCGGCAAATCCTCTTGTGGTTCCACAGACTTGCCTCCGCTTCAAAGACATTGAAAATGTCGGTGTCACAGGCAGACATTTTTCCAGCTTTTGTATGATTGGTCAGCACAGCATCCCAAATGACAGTGGTTACTGGAAGGACGAATGTGTCGATCTTGATTTTAGATTGCTGACAGAACCATTTGGTATAAACAAAAACGAGATAGTTTTTGTTGAGGACGTCTGGGCAGGAGGCGGATCATTTGGCTCTTCACTAGAGTTTTACGTCAGGGGCCTTGAGCTTGGCAATGCAGTATTTACCGAGTTTCAGGGCGAGCTCGGAAACCACACCACGCTTGATCAGAGAATCATAGACATGGGTGCAGGACTTGAGCGCTTTGCCTGGATTACGATGGGTACGCCCACCGCATACGACTGTTGCTTTGGTCCAGTTACACAAAAACTCATACAAAAAACAGGAATCGATGCAGACCCGGCAGTTCTGACGAAATACTTTATAGAGATAGCAAAGGGTCTAGAAAAATACCACGACCTCTCGCAGGTGAGAAGAGCCGCAATCAAGGCATCAAATCTCTCAGAAGATAAGATGAACAAAGTCATAACGCCCCTTGAGGGAGTTTACATGACCATAGATCATCTCCGAACCCTGATCTTTGCAATTTCTGATGGGGCACTCCCAAGCAATGTAGGTGGTGGCTACAACCTCAGGATAATCCTGAGGAGAATAATGGCAACGATGGACAGACTGGGCGTCAGCTTTGATCTCGATGAGTTAATTGATGGGCACGTTGATTACCTGAAAAAGACGTACCCGGAGCTGGAACAGTATCGAAGCGAGGTTAAGACAATAATTGGAATCGAGGTAGGGAGATACCATGGATCAAAATCACGAATGCAAAAGATTGCCTCCGCCATAAGAGATCAGAATAAAGTTCTCGCAGTTGACGACATGATACGTCTCTACGAATCAGACGGGGTAACGCCAGACTACCTAAAGGAGCACCGGATAATTTCAGACATACCAGACAGCTTTTACACCAAGCTCTCTGAATTGCACCAGTCGGAAAAAAAGAAAGAAACAGAAGAGTTTGATCTACAGCAAATACCTGAAACTGAACTGCTCTTTTACAAAGACGATCCAATGGCATTTGACGCCCGGGTCCTCAGAGTAATCAGATCCAGGTTCGTCATCCTTGACAAGACCTCTTTTTATGCGAGGGGCGGTGGGCAGGAGCCGGACCACGGCAAAATTGATGGGGTTGCAGTAGTCGATGTGACAAAGCATGGAAATGTCGTGCTGCACGAGATAAAGGGCAGCGCTCCAAAGGAAGGCACCGTTGTAAAATGTCTAGTCGACGTTCAGAGGCGCCAGAGTATTACAAAACACCACACGAGCACCCACGTGATCAATTCCTCTGCCAGAAGCGTACTTGGCTCTTGGGTCTGGCAGCACTCTGCCTTTAAAGAACAAGACTATGGGAGAATCGACATTACGCACCACTCTGGCCTGACAGATGAAGAAGTTAGGAAGATCGAGTGTGTGGCAAACTCGGTTATTCAAAAAAACCTTCAAGTCACCATCAATGAATATGAGCGTGGCCAGGCAGAACAAACCTTTGGTTTTAGGATATACCAGGGGGGGGTTGTTCCTGTCAAGGCAGTCAGAATCGTAAAAATCGAGGACTTTGATGTAGAGGCCTGCGGTGGAACCCACGTAAAAAGAACCGGCGAACTAGGTCTGATAAAAATTACAAAGTCAGAACGCATTCAGGACGGCGTGGTAAGACTAGAGTTCGTCTCAGGCGAGGTCGCAATCCAATATGTACAAAGACAGGAAAGTGACATCTCATCAATAATAAAATCCCTTGGCTC